>JAYTTH010000373.1:0-4641 GCA_043745515.1 Pseudobdellovibrionaceae bacterium
TGCCCATTTTTAATCAAACCGAGTCTCAAAATATAGCGCAGTTGAAAAAAATAGATTTTGCAAAGACGATTGTCGAAGCAGACGAAGCTGAAAAAAAACTAAACCGTGAAATAGATAAACGAAAAAAAGCAACCGAAGAACTTCAGCGACAGGCAGCCCAGAATTCATACAATCGAGGAAGCTATGAGTAGATTTCTTATTGATCACAATGATTTCAAAACCTTGGGAGCGCCTTTAACCAAAGAACAATTGCCTAAGATTTTATTTCGATTTCCGGGGCCGTGCGGGCTTTCTGATCTCAGTATGGGAAAAATGAAAACACTGTCACCCTCAGATTTGCCAAACACTTTTTTGTTCAAAGATCGTTTTGACTTTGTTTCAGAGGGAATTCAATCCTTTGGAGTTTTTACTATTTTAAATCCAGCAGATTTTGAAGTCGTTTGCCTTGATGATGAAACATTGAGTGCATTAAACTATGCCCAAGAGGACCGAGGCCGCATTTTTTTGGGAACTAACAGACCTGTGCAGGAACGACTGGACTTTCTTTGGATGCCGAGTCGAATTTACAATATGAAATCTCAGTGGAGTCAGATTTCCGCAGAGAGTTTAAAGGAAATTGTTTTCGATTCAAATTATGAGTCGGAAAGAGAATCCTCTTTCGAATCAGTAAATCACTATATGGAAGAAGTTGGCCAGATTGAAAAAAAAATCGGACCGCTTAGTCAGCCATGGTATTCCTATTCAGGGATAGAAAGAAAAGAAACTTTAAAAAAAGCAGGGATTCTTTCAAATTGGACCAAATAAAGAAAAAGTTTTCAGATTGGATATCTAATCGTCCTGTTAGAGAGTTGAATCATTTAAAAGAGTCTCCTTTTTATTTCAATTTCCTAAATAGACATCGGATTTTTGATTCCGAAAGCAATTGGGATGATCGAAATATTGAAAAATGGATTGGTGAAATGCCTATAGTGAATCGATCCGATTTGGAGACAGATTTAATATCTAAGTTTTTAGTGTTGAAAAAAACAGAAAAATTAAATCCAGTATGGAGCTCGGGGACCACTGGCCAGCCAATTTGCGTATACCGAAATTGGAAAGATGATTTACGATTCTGGAATTTGTTGTTTAATTTGGGCATGATAAAGATAACGCCTCAACTTTCCGTGCTATTTTTATGTTCACTAAGTGAGGGCCGTGAATACAGATCCCAAGAAAAATTTGATTTTTTTAAACTGGACCTTGTGCGATTGAATTCACATAAGACAGATGAGAGTCGTATTAGCAGTTTAGAACCTGATATAATTAGTACGTCTCCGAGTGGTTTAGCATGGCTTTTGAAGAATCCGGGCCATCTGCAGAGGCCGACTCTAAAGCTGATCTATTCAACGGCTCTGCCCTATGATCGGGATCTATTTGAGGCCATTAAAAAGGAAACAAACGCAAGACTCGTTCATGCCTACTCGACAACAGAAACGGGCCCTATCGGTTACTATTGTCTAATAGCGAATCATTACCATGTTTTTTCTGATATCTATTTAGAAACTGTGAACGAATCAATTTTAGTGTCAAAATTATTTCCCAGCGCTTTACCCTTGTTACGCTATAGAACGGGTGACCAAGGCGAAATCATCAAATCCGATTGCCTATGTGGTTTCCACGGTACTTCGCTAGATTCACTCCAGGGCAGAAAAGCAGCGTTCCCAGATAGTGCTGACCAAGCTCTATAAAGATTTCAAAATAGTATCAATTTCTAAAACTCGTTGGTTTAATGGACCATTTAAATGGGTAAACCGACAGTTTCTTTTGGAAAGGGATTCTAAATACCAACTGTTTTGCCGGTCCCTAAATGATTCATCGACTCGGGTCCCGTCTTGAATCATTGGAAAATCAGGAGCGCATAAAAAAATATGATCATAATCCAATTGATTGGCCATTTTTTCTAATAGAGGATCGGCCTGATTGAACAAAAAATACGAATAACATAAAGTAGTTAAAGGCGAGGTGTCGACAAATAAATACCTATTGGCGTTTATTGTTTGAATCCGTTCACGATCCAACTGAATTTCTGCAATCAAACGCATGTCCAAAAACTCCAACTGTCCGGCTTTTTGCTCGTAATGGGTGCGACCGTACTCATCGACAAAAACCGTTCGATATCTTTCTGCACACAGTTCGACCAGAGTGCTTTTTCCGGTGCTTTCAGCCCCTAAAAATAGAATTTTTTTTAAAAACGAGCCATAGACTATGGGCGAAAGGAAACCCCTAGAAATCGAAACATGGCTGCGGACCAGGGAACCCGAAATAGGAACCTTCGACCGAGATGGGTCAACGGCAACGTGCTTGACTGGGTGGGCTTGAATCTTGGCTTCAATTAAATATTCAGACATTTTGATCGCAAATCCTGGCCCATACAGCTCGCTAGTAAAAATAGCATCTAAAGGTTTTCCGATGAGAGATATATAAAGTTTGGCTGCAAAAAGGCGTTGATTATCGTCAGTGTCCTCGTCCATTGGCAAAGTGTGCATTTCTATTTGTTCGGGAAAAAAATCTTTCAAATTTTGATCATCAAAAACAAAAGCATTTGCGGTTGGAAACAAGGACTTCAACCAATTGTCGCGCTTTGGTGTTTCACATCCTACATATTGCTTTTTGGTGTAGGAAAATATTATCAGTTCGCCTGAAGTGTCGAGGGCTTTGTTAATCAGAAATTCATGCCCTTTATGTAACGGGCAAAATTTGCCAACTATGAGTGCTCTTTTAAAATTTTTTTCCATGTCCAAAGACCCCAAAAGGCATTAATTAAGAACAATAAATAAACGAAGCTCGTTAATTTCAAATCTTTTACCCAATACAAAGGAACCGAGACCAGATTAACAATAATCCAAAAGTACCAATTTGAAAAAATCCGCCCCATCAGTAAAAATTGCGCTAATATTGAAAACATTAATACAATCGAGTCAATAAAAGGAAAGCTAGCATCTGTTAATTTAAATAGAAAGTAACCGTAAGCTCCGGTCGCTGCGATTGCCCACACAGTCAAAATCAAATGTGTTTTTATGGTCTTTTCCGAAATGGGAAGTTCGGACTGATTCGAGCCACCTTTTTCCCAATGCCACCAGCCATAAATGCTGGTAACTAAAAAAAATACTTGAAGTGTGACATCGGCATAAAGCTTAACATCGAAAAACAGTATGCCATACAAAATGCAGCCAATTATTCCGGTCCACCAGGTATGAACACTATTTTTTCTGGCAAAAAAAACAGAAATTAAATTAAAGACATTTGAAACTATTTCGAGATTACTCACCCAACAAGTATTGGCGGTTTTAATTGTACTAGCAACTAAGATTTGAAAAAACTACTTCTTGCTGGAAATAAACTGTTCTGCTTTTTCATATTGATCCGGATCAATATAAATCCGATCAATCACCCGAGTTCCTTCATATTTCTTGAAGATTTCGGTTGAATCATTTATGGGTGAGGGTTGGACCCACTTATCATACTGATCTACAACAAATATATCCATTGCTTTATCAGTTGGAGAACCCGAATGATATTTGGACAAACGCGCATGAGAAGACGCATGGATTGTTGAAAAATTCTCTTGTTCCAAAGCCATTTTCAATTGTTCCACGCGATCGTTTTCGCCAATTGAGTGGGCTTCAATCAAAACCTTAAAAGGCTTACGCTGTGAAATTCGCTGGGCCCATTGGTTCGCAGAAAGACTCAAATGTTCATATAACTTATAGTCATTGTATTTTGTGTAGTTCTGAATGTCGGCAGGCAAAACAAAATCACATTCTGGCGACATTAAGTATTTATTCAGCATTTCTTCATAAATTATGCTCTTGTGATGGAAATAAACCATTAAATGCATATGGTGACGTGATATTAAAAAATCATCGAAGGAATACAAAGCACGTCGACCTAGAGCTAGATACATTTTTTCATCTTTAATATGTAAGGTCAGATTTTGAATTAACCATTCGATATCGACTTTTCCATAGTTGGTTCCACAAAAATAACTATCGCGCTCAAGATAATCCATGCGATCGGCATCCAGTTCAGAACTGACGATTTGGCTCAGTATTGGACGCACACTAATGCTTCCATCCATAAAGTAGTCGTCTTTTTCGGGAAGTGATTTGTCTATCAAAAGGGCCACATGGTAAGGGCTAAATTCAAAATTGGTTTTGATGACTTCAGTAATATTGGAATCCAACAGAAATTTTAAAGTGTAGTCTTCGTGATTGGCTTGCCTGTCGTTGCCGTCAAAGACCGATAGATTCAACTTTGAAAGTAAAGGCATGACTTGTTCTGTTGTGTGGCTCAAAGGGCCGTGCCCCAAATCATGAAGCATGGCTGCCAATCTGCACAGTTGTTTGAATTGATTTTTTTTCGAGGCCTTTTTAAATGGGTAAACTCTAAAAATGGAATCAAATACGGTTCCGGCAATATGGCTAACTCCTAGCGAATGTAAATAGCGATTGTGGGTAGCGCCCGGAAAACTAAATTCAGAAAAGCCTAATTGCTTAATTGATCGAAGCCGTTGAAATTCTAAAGTGTCCAAAATTTTCACTTCTGGATCAGAAAAATACATCGAGCCATGAAGGGGATCACGAATTTCCACCTAGAATATTA
>JAYTTH010000374.1:0-4638 GCA_043745515.1 Pseudobdellovibrionaceae bacterium
GAAAATAACTGGTCACTACTCGCTTTTATTTTCAGATTCCATGTTTTGGCGCTTTCTAATAAAAGAAGGCACGTCTAAATTTTGACCGTGAAAGCTGGACGATAAAACATCTCGAGCCATTTTCCGTGCCTCTTCCAGAGAAGCCGATTCATTTTCCATTATCATAGAGAGTTGTTCAGGACCAGAGTGTTTACTTTTCAATTCCTGACTTTCCTTGAAAGCGCGCGCTTTTGCCATCAACATATCCCGGGCATTTAGCAACGATTCATTTGGCGATATCACTGGGTGGGATTCGTGAGCTGGAGCATTTGGCGGAATTGGTTGAGGCACCGGTTGCTGTTGAATGGGCTGAATCGACGGTTGAAATGTTGGCGTTACTACAACTGCAACTTCTGGTATCGCAGAAATCTGAGAATCATGGGTGAACTGATTAACTGAATTTTGTACGGTCGAAATGGGAGGCAACTCAAAATTAATACTTGGATTTGCCATCAATGGATTATTCGACGGTGGTGGTATATTCAGCGGCGGCATTTGAATCGGCGCTGTATTTAAAAAATTCTGCATGCCACTGAAGGCATCTTGAACCGAGTTTTTCTTTTCATCTTGCTCGTGGAAACCAGTCGCAATGACCGTCACGCGAACTTCATCACCTAATGAATCGTCGATCACAGCACCGAAAATAATTTCAGCATCTTCATGAGCGGCTTCCGTTATCAATGTCGACGCTTCGTTGACTTCGTATAGACTTAAATCAGAACCACCGGTGACATTTATAATAATGCCGGTTGCGCCATCAATTTTAATATTTTCAAGAAGCGGCGATGAAATCGCAAATGTAGCGGCTTCAACGGCTCGGTTTTCACCTTTAGCCGATCCCGTACCCATGATTGCCATTCCTTTTTCTTTCATGACAGTGCGTATGTCTGCAAAATCTAGGTTAATCAATCCACGAATATTAATCAAATCAGAAATACCTTTTACAGCCTGAAGTAAAACTTCATCCGCTTTTTTAAAAGTCTCAAGCAACGGAGTTTTTTCACCCGCAATGCTAAGTAATTTTTGATTAGGAATAACAATTAATGTGTCCACGTTGTCTTGAAGTTCTTGCAATCCTGCATCAGCATGCTTACCGCGTTTTTTTCCTTCAAACAAAAATGGCTTAGTTACAACCCCAATTGTTAAGGCTCCCAATTCTCGAGCGATTTTTGCAACCACCGGCGCGCCCCCAGTACCGGTGCCGCCGCCCATTCCCGCTGTAACAAACACCATATCGGCGCCTTCTAGTTTTTCTACGATTTCATTGTAGGATTCAATCGCAGCTCGACGGCCAATATCTGGATTTGCGCCGGCCCCCAAACCTTTGGTAAGATCGACTCCCAATTGAATTTTTGAAGACGCTTTGTTGGCATTCAATGCTTGGATATCTGTGTTCGCAACAATAAATTCAACACCGGTCATTTGACCTTCGATCATTGTGGTCACCGCATTGCTGCCGCCACCACCAACGCCGACCACTTTGATATTCGCACCTATATTAATATTTTCTTCAAGTTCAAACATGACTCTCCCCCATTAAAAAATTTGCCCGAATAAATCCTTAAGTCGTCTAGTCAGGCCTTCTCCAGAATCAGAGCTCTTCATCTCTTGACCAAGTTTTATGTATAAATTTTTATTTTGATTGTATCCATATAAAATCAAACCAACCGATGTCGCATATTCAGAAGATTTCACGACGTCAGTCAAACCACCTACACCAGTTGGAGATCCTCGTCGGACAGGAATTTCAAAAATAAATTCAGCCATTTCGACAAGACCCTCAAGCTGACTGGCACCACCCGTAAGGACAACACCCGATCCAAGCATTGGCAAAAGTCCGCTCATTTTCATATCATGATAAATTAAATTCAAAGTTTCTTCTGCGCGCGCTTCGATGACATCCGCTAAATCTCGTTTTGGAATTTCACGCGATTTTCGACCGCCCACGCCCTGAACGTCAATTGTTTGCGTTTCGTCCACTTGTGAACCAATTGCATATCCATGATTTACTTTTAAATATTCAGCTGCAATTTGAGGCGTGCGCAATCCAATCGCCACATCGTGAGTAAAATGCTGACCACCCACAGGAATCACACTTGTATGAGCCACACTGCCATTTACATAATATAATAGATTACAGGTTCCGCCGCCCATATCGACAACACAAACACCCAATGACTTTTCATCTTCAGAAACGACAGCCAGCGATGCGGCTAACGGGTCTAGAACTAAACTGTTTATCCGAACTCCCGTTTTTTCTACACATTTGATTGTATTATTAATTGCTGTCTGCCCACCTGTAACAATGTGAACGTTGGCCTCTAGCCTAATGCCTGACATCCCAATCGGATCAGAAATCCCGTCCTGAGTGTCAACTTTATATTCGCGAGGCAATACGTGCAACACTTGTCGATCCGCAGGAACCGCAACAGCTTTGGCCGCCTCGATCACGCGTTCTATATCAGACGTCGCGACTTCTTTATTTTTAATAGCAATCATGCCTTTAGAATCAAATGATTTTATATGAGTTCCGCTGACGCCAACCCAAGCTTCTTCAACCTGATAGCCTGCCATCAGTTCAGCTTCGTCTTTTGCCTTTTTAATTGAGTTTTGAGTCGCTTCAATATTGACGACAATACCTTGGCGTATACCCGCATTTGGCGCGCGCCCAACACCAACAATTTCAATTTTGTTTTCTTCATTAACTATTCCGATAACGAAACAGACTTTCGTCGAACCGATATCGATACCCGCGAGTACGGGGAATTTTGATTTGTGTCCACTTTTTAGGCCAGTCATTCCATGTCCTTAAGCCAAATCTGGCAAGCGCCAAATAGAACTAGTGAACTCTATCACCCAAAATCATCCTCGATTTTAGATGTAGAGCTTAAGAACCAATACTTTTGGTCCTATAACTTTAGCTTAGGGATCCTTACGCAACCTGACAAGAACTTTCTGTGAAAGATTGGCATCTATGACGCGTGCTTCAATTTGTTTATTCTCGATGTAGTCAATAACTTGTGAAACTCTAATTGATTTGCTTTCAAAATTTTCACTACCCAATTTGACTCGTAATTCTTTATTTAATAGGTCCGTCCAAAATCCTTCTTTGGAATTGTATCCAATTTCAGAAATTTTTGCGGACGAATACGAACCCTTTGTTGGTAAACTCTTTACTAGCAATATCGCTTTTTCACGAATTTTAAATTCAGAAAATATTTTCTTTTCAACCGTGATAGCCCGATCCGGAGCTTGTGTGATATCCAGAGGTTCTAAAATCTTGTTATTTTCCAAAATAGGATAAATCTTTTTTTCACTCTGCCAAAACAACAAAGACACATCGTAGGCATCTATCACTATTTTCAATCGATTCGGCCATTCTCTATTTATTTCTACCGATTTAACCCAATTTTCAGATTCAATTGTTTTTTGAATTTTCTCTAGATCGACTTTAAATAAAGAGTTCCCTTTGTAGCTATCTAGCTTTTGTGATAAAATTGAAATTTCATTATTTAAAATCGCTTTATTTGGCTTAACGGCATTCAACGACCGACCTAGATCGGTTTTGAAATTTAATTCTGATAAAATAAAAAAATCTTTGCTGTCGAGGTACCAAATTCCACCTGCAATAAATGCGGGAATCACAATTAAACTAAATAATATCTTAGCAAGATTTTTTAACATAGTTTTATAATATTATAGATGGGTAGTGAAAGTGTCCTAAACTACTTTTTAACCAGACTGCACGAAAGCTAGACCTGGCAGTGCAAAAAACTTAGCGGTGTACGCACTGCCCCTGCATGACAATATGATTCGTCCAAGAAAAAAAACCATGTTCAGTATAAAACTTGGTTGCTATGCCTGTAACAACTCCGTCTTTGCACTGAGTCTGCAAGTTTAAATAGGCCTGATCTGCGTATTGAGCTTCATCAACAAATCCCATAATCACAAATTGTTTTGAATGCGATTCAATAGGTTTTCCCGCCGATTCTCCGCCATAGGGACTAAATCCTGAAATGGGAACCTGATGAACGCTGTAAGTGCAACTACTTGAAATGAACATCACCAGGCTAAAAAGACAATACTTACGCCAAGTCACATTGGCTCCGGTGAAGATTCCAAAGGCGCTTCGGCAGAACTATCGTCAGCCGTTGGACGACGTTTTTTAGGATCTGCGCCGCTGGTTGCCAGCTTGCTAGGAACACAAAATCCAGTAGCCGTTACTCTTTTTTTCCAAAAAAGAAAAAGAAAGTAATCAATAGATTCAGTTTTAGTTAAAATTCCAGATACCATTCCATTTGCACATTGATTTTTTAAATCATTCGTTATGGCATTTACATAATCATTATCAAAATTAAAACCAAGAACGATAAAACGCTCGGCTTCCGCTTTTACTTTTTGACTGCGATTGACTGGAATCTGAGTCACTGAAACTGAATCTAAAGATACGCAGCCACTTAAAAAACTCAAAACGGCAATCATTGCAGTGATCAATTGAAATGGCTTCATAAATTTTCCCTTTTGCTTTTCAAACAGAATCCTTTGATTTTGATGATTTCACCTTTTATTATTGGGTACTGTGCGGTTTCCCGAATACTC
>JAYTTH010000375.1:0-4634 GCA_043745515.1 Pseudobdellovibrionaceae bacterium
TGAACATTAAGAATATATTTTTAGCGGTAATGCTTGTTTTCACTTTTGCTTTTTCAAACATGGCAGAGGCAAAGAAAAAAGGTCATGGAAAGAAAGCTTCGATTTCTAAATCAAAGTCTAAGTCCAAAAAGGTATCGCACAATGCGAAACGGAAAAAGTCCAAGAAAGTAGTTAAAGCATCAAAGAAAAATAATAGAATGGTAGCAAGCGAAAAGAAAAAAGGTAAAGGAAAAGGGAAAAAGAAAAAAAAGAAGAGCAAAGTTAAATAGTAACTGCTAAAAAGTCACAGCTAACTAGTCTTAGTTTTTCTATCGGGCCAAACGAGGGGCATTAAACCCCTCCCTAACTCTTTCAAACTAAAGACATCCCCGCGATTGAGCAACGGGTTTTGGCAGTATCCGAAACGTACAAACATCTTGCTTTTGATCGAAGCGATTAAAATGTACATAAACTTCTTTGGTTAAAGCGTTGTAATCCAAACGTGTCCACCAGAAACCCTTATTTACTGTTGCCCAATACCCAAGAACATTGATCTCGCTATCTTTAGGCGCTGGCAGTGAAATGTCGCGGCTTTCCCAAGCAGCACCGCTCAGTATCAATGGCGTTTCATCCAATGTATACAATCCTGCAGAGTGATCATGCCCTACAAGTAAACTAGTAATTTTGTTTTTATACTTTTTTAATATCTGTCTCATTCCTGTTTGGAAGTTTCTTTTCTCGTCCCAATGATGGGTTCCAGAAAGAGTCACTGTTGGATGATGATAAACTATAAAGTTTAATGGATATTGCGATTGACCCAATACTTTGTCAGCCCAAGCGATTTGTTCGCTGGCAGTGGATTCATTATCGGAATTTAAAACAACAAACAATGCGCCTTTGCTTTCTTTTGCATAGTATTCTTTGGGCATTTGAAAATACGCGACTTCATTGCTATTACCTAAGTTATGATTTCCAATAGCTACAATAGGAAATAAAAATCCATTATTTTTCCACACATCCCAGGTCGATGCATAACTCGACGTTGTGATATACAAATTGTCACCTGGCAGAATTAAATTATTTAAATTATTGTCCGCCAGCGTTTTACGAAGAAGATCAGTCGTAGGATTGCGAATACCCGCATCACCCATAACTGCAAAGCTATCCCAGTTTTGAATATCCCGTGGATGTGCATAATTGAAGGATGTTTTAGATGATGAACTTAGGGCCAACGCGCCCAACGCAAAAAGAACAAGAACTGCAGAAACTGGAAAAAATCGACTCACCATTTATACCCCCTATATGACATTAACAAATCAAGCGATACTTTGAGGAAGTATCGCTTGTCGAATTAGATCTGTGTTAAGATTTTACTTAACTTGCTAAGTCAATACTATAGGCCGAAGAACAAAGTCCAATTCGGTGCACCCGTTTTTGAAAACATGAGTTCTTTGTATAAAGAAAGCATAGTCTGACCAAAGCTTTGTGTTGATGGATTTCGCGCGCTAGTCATACCAGCTAAAGAATAAAGTGTCATTCCATGAGCCCCTTTAGTTGCCAAAGTATACGAATCAGCAATTAGGGGACTAGAATCTGGAAACTGATTATGAAACACTATTGGATTGGCGCCATCACGAACAACTGACGTAAGAGCTTCACGAATAGCGACTTGTCGCCCCCTCAGATTGCCAATAGCCGTTACAAAATATTGCGCTGGCTTGCGAGGAAATTTGTATTCATATTGCCCTGTTGCCGTTTGTTGCAAAACCGCTTTCTGCCAAGGACTATTCAATTGAAGTTTATAATTTACTTCACCTGGATAATATCGAGAAACCGTCATGTCCACAGTCATAGACTCTTGCCCTGACAAACGCTGAGTCGCCTCTTTAGGGTAACCATAACCTGCAATAAGTGTGTCTAGAGCCGCCGCTGAATTAGGATCCGATGCTGCCGCGGCTCGCGCATTATTAAGGCCAGTTACCAAGTCAAAACTTCCGCTGCCATAAGCACGCTTCATATCTGCTTTTTTGGGTGAACCATTTGTAACACCAATGGAACTATTAAACTGAGCCACAAAATTATTCATTCGAGTTAAATCAACTGCCGCATAATTTATGTTAGATTGTTTCTGGTAATTTAAACTGTATTGATAAACTAAAACCTCACTAAGCTCGCGAGCAGCCATGGTGGGCTTTGCCACCATCGGTGTTAAAAATGATGTGTAGTTTTCGCCTTCGCCGGGTTCGTTGAATTGAGACCCAACCATCACTTTGGCCGTGTCTTTTAATTCATAACCCACTTCTAAAGCCGACATAATACATGCATCGAAATTTAAAATATCAATTTGTGCTCCTGTATTTCGAACCCCTCGTTGTTGTGCTACTACCGAGTTCATACTTTCAAGACCGGCACGCAAAGCAGGCATTGATAGATGGGTCGAAGGGTTATCATCGTAAGAAACACCTTGCCATCCATTGCCGTGATTCCAAATGATAACTGCATATTTTTTGGCTGGATAGGTTTTTACACCCCAAGCTAAAAATTCAGAAAGTGTTTTTGGGCTGCCCATATCTGTTTCAGGAAGGGTTCCGACTACTTGAGACGTAATTTTACCGCTTACTGGATTTGGATTTTTTGTAATGTAATATCTATTAGTCGCCATTCCTGATGGCTCTGGATCAAATTGTACAACGACATTTACATCGTTTGTTGAACCAATTTTTTCCATTTGAGAAATATTTAACAATCCAAACTGATATAGATTATTATCCGCATTCAAATAAACCAAGACGGTCCACTCTTTTATCGGCGCCGCTTGGGCCTGAGCCTTGTTAAGGGCAAAATTATTATTTAAAAACGAGATGCACACCAAAATAACCAAGCTGAATATTTTCAAGGACCCCTCCTTTAGATTTCAAAGAGTGTCCCTGATATAATCTTTCAACTCAAACTTTTTTTAAAATAATAATTTAGACGCAAAGTGTTTTGAAAAAGTTAAGATTGTTTAAGTCCGCGACATTTTTTTACTGCTTGTCTTCACCAGCAGAAATTCGACCTTGAATTTGGGAATAAACTTTATATCCCTGAGGCGTTGTCGCCGCTTGTTTACTGAAAAGTGCACCCACACTGTGGCGTACTTTGTAACCGTGCAATGCGGTCGTTTCATATTTGGTTCCACCCGATACCACTTCAACAGAAGTATTCTTCGGAAACGAGGCCACAGTTGAGGGGTTCAAGCCTGCTGACTTTATATCAGCAGTCATATAGCAACCCGGTAATAAAACAGCTAGAACTAAAAAGAAAGTGACCTTTTTCATCATTCGTTTTGATCGGTTTATTTTTAAATTTACATTAATTTAAAGAAATGTCTCAATTTGATAAACCAGGGGAGGCGCCCCCGGCTTTAGAACTGACTAAATTATATTTATATCTGGTATTAGAATTTGCCTAAAAGACGATAAACCATTTTTTGAATCGCTATAACTTGCGGCCCATTTTTATTTACATAGTCGGCCCCTGTGTAGCCAAACCAATCCCAACATCCATACGGGTTGCCAATACTAGCGTTTGCTTGAGGGTAAAGAACAATGATTCCGTTTGTTTCAGCCCATTCGTTCAGGCCTGTATTAGCCACATATTTATCTTGAATGTAATTTGGCCCCATCTGACAGCCATGAAAATTCACGTGCAATCGACAGCCGCTGCGTTGGGCTTGACACATCTTTGGAATGTAAACAAATCCCGTTTGAAATAGCGATGGCAAATTCGTTTGAAATTCACTTTGATCAAATGTGTAAAGCTGTTTTTTAAGATCCGGAGACGGTAGAGCCGGCGGGTTTAATGGACCATACATTTGCGTTAACAGATCACCTGCCAGATCATAGTTACAGTTAGATATCCATGGAGACACCTGCGAACCACAAGCAGCGCCATAATGGCTTGTTACCCAGCCGTGGCCTGATGGAACATCATTCTTGAATTTTATGTTAGTGATCGGAGTCAGTTTTGAATAAAACTCGTAAAGTTTATTGCTGCTAAATGGATTAACAATCGTGTCCTGTTTGCCTGCATAGATAAAAATTTTGGCATTTTTGATGTTGTCTAATTTTTCAATTTTTCCAGCAGCTTCGTCTGATTTTGCTTTCTGCAAAAAAGTATTCACCGTCAATGAAGCTGGGTTTTTCATGCAGATTGATTGAGCCGAAATGGCATCGCCTTGAGCGCACCAATAAATTCCGCCAGCCACTGAGGCCGCCCCTTTAAATACACTAGAAAGCGCCACGTGCATCTGAACAGCCATAAAGCCACCCGCTGAGACACCCGAAACCGTAATTGCGCTCGGATTAACACTCAAAGGCATTAATTTGCTGGCTCGTTGTTGGGCATTAACTCCGTAAATCCATAAAATAATCGCTATAAACATAAATTTTTTCGAATTCATAAAATCCCCTTTTTTGATCGTCAAGGAGCTTAGACTCTATGTAGTATAAATAGTCAACGGCGTCGCTTGAAGCCATCAAGGATTTTGACTGTTTTATTTTATAAAATCGAAATGAAAAAAATTGGTGCAGACGGCAGGATTTGAACCTGCGACCACCTGATTCGTAGTCAGGTACTCTATCCAGCTGAGCTACGACTGCACGACAGAGACGTTT
>JAYTTH010000376.1:0-4612 GCA_043745515.1 Pseudobdellovibrionaceae bacterium
GGCTTAGAGCCTAGGTGGAGAATGGGGCTCGCGCCCCCTTCAACCCCCGCTTATATCCCCCTCGCGGCAAGCCGCGGGGTCTTACGCTGAAGACGATAATTCTCTTTAGCTTATCTTTTCAAGCGCTTGCGGGCCAAGAAACAACTGCTATGAACCAGACTGATTTAGTCCCTGGCGCCTCTATAACTGTCAATGGCAATAAAATTTCTTGCACCGAAGGTGTGAAGTTAAAAGTTACTTGTACATGTGTGCGGGGTAATTTCGACAATGGTGACAAAGTCACATTTGAAATTCCGTCAAGACAACAATTCTTAATGTTTCACATGGGTTCAGCGCATTGTGCCCAAATTAGGAGTGAATACGTTGCGTGGCGATGCGACCTAGTGCCGTAATTTTCAAGATCTTGATTTTTTGAATTGAATGTTTCGCTGACTGTTGTTCTTGCGATGTCTCTATTTATCGAAGTGGTCAGGTTTTAGTTTTTGATCGGTGTTGTCAACTCGAGGCCAGCTCGCTATGCTGTAGAGAAAAAGAAGTGAGCGCACTGGTTTGCTATAAGGGTATAAAAAACATCTTTGCTCTGGCCATGATTACTGAAATTGGCAATATCAAGCGATTTAAACATCCTCGTCAACTCGTCTCATGGATGAGGATGGATATCAGGGAATACTCCCCTGGTGGAAAAAGCAATCGTTTTGGAATCACGAAACATGGCAATCGATACCTGCGAACTGCGTTCATTTAATCTAATCAAAGAATATTCAGAGCAAAATCCATTGGGAATGACCTCAAACAGCGACGCAACTAAATTGATCCAGAGCTTATTCAAATTGCCGATCGATGTATGAGTCGACTAACAAAAACAAGAAGCCGGCTTTTGTTAGCAGGCAAACATACGAATAAAGTGAAAGTCGCATGCGCTCGTGAAATGGTGGGCTTTGTGTGGGAATCATTGAATAAAGTTGCATAAGAAAATTTATATTAAAATTTAAGTTCATTTTTAGAGGTAAGAAAGAATTTAGAATCTAATGAGAGGATAAGACAGAATTTGGAAAGCCCACGGGAACGCCCTTAGATTAAAGCGTCTGCGGATAGATAGTGGTTATTCCATATTACGAACAAATCTTAATGCGTTAACCAGCACGCGAATACGAGGGCGTTTAAAAGCTGTTTCTGCTTCCTATCCTAAGTATTCCCCGGCGCGTTCGAGTCCCTTTATTAACAAATCAACCAACAACCCTTATGTTCCGCGCTCAACACGATTTGTTTAAACTCGGGTATTTGGTTTGGCATGAGATTCCTTAGTTGAAAGAGAGATTTCCCGGGATTTCGTTGTTGTCATAATAAATACCAATTGATTTCCCAAAAATGTCATTCAGCCGCCAAAAAATCTTATATTCAGCCTAATTGAGCTAATAAGGTACATTTCTTGCTTTATAGAGTTTCAAAAGAAAAAACAAAAAGGAGTCCCCATGAAATTAATAACTATTTTAGCTAAAGCAAGTCTGCTTTTAACCCTTTCGATGAACACATTTGCCCAGACGTCAGCTTCATTGCCCGAGGAATCAGTCTGCACCAAATCAATCGACAGACAGAGCCTTGAGGCCGTGCTCTCCAGTTGCAGTTCGAGTACTTTAAATCATATGTCTCAGATTAATAGGAAAATAAATGCCGATATCAGCAATATTAACCGTCAGATTTTGGCAATTGAAGAGCGTATCGCTCAAGGTGAAGAAATACACGAGACCTTAACTGTGAAAACCTCAACAGAATTTTTAATTGTTGCTCTGGGCACAGGTCTTTCAGGTACAATTGTCGGAGCTAACGGTCTTAGTAAGGCCGGAATAAAAGTCTCTGTAGCCAATAGTCAACAACAGTTAGAGGCTGTTGAAGCAGCGGAAAGGAACGTAAAAACCGCCAAGCGCGTTTACGGAACAGTCACGGGCCTCGGAGTTGCGGCTCTTATTTACGTAATCTATGAACTCAACGAGCGCGCGGAGGGAGTACAGTCTTTAAATTTTCAAAAATCTCAAATTTACAATTTAAAAAATCAACTGGCGACTATGCAAAGGTCTCTTTCTATTGTTGATTCAGCAAAACTAATAATTGAAGCTAAAGCAAAGTAGAATTTTGAAAATGAACATTGTTTTGTTTTTTTTTATTGTCATGACAAGTTATGCGAGCTTAGCTCAAGATAACATGGCTGTTTATCAGGCGACGGTAGTAGCGTGCGGCAATTTCAGACATGACATCGCGCTAAAGGGTTACACATTTTATCAAATCCCTAAAAGCCCGGTATTTAATAAAATAATTATAGAAATTTTTGAAGAAAGCGCAAAGAACCCGTCCACAGAAGAAACCCCAAAATTGGGTCGACTGATCGACAATTCAGGTTTTAAAATCGCGATGAGCCAATGCTACCCAAACGAAAAAGACGCCGCAAACAAAAAATTATTTCTTGAAAATCTTAGATCGGTGGACAAAGGAGGTCTACTAAACAACTTAGGCCAATTCGCTGGAGTCACTTTAATTACCTTGCCACTTGGGTATATCAAAGGAATTCAGTTGATAGCTTGGATTTCAAAAGCCAGCCTGTTTATGATCGCCGGTCAACTGTCTTGGGCTGGATATAGATTTGCCACTCAACCCAAACATGAAATTGCTTGGACTAACGATAGCAAAAACGAAGACCTTACCAGAAACAAAGAAATTGCCGTGGACGCTAGTCGACAGTTACAAAAACAAAAACTTCAGGAAATTTTAACGATCAAACAAAAGGAACTTTTGCAAATGACTGCCGCAGGTGCCTCTCCGGTTGAATTGACTAAAATTAAAGAGTTTGTGGTACGAGCGGCCCTTCAAATAGAAATCATCAACAGGGGGCTATAAACGAAGTACCCGCGTTTATAAATAAGTTCGCAGGAAAAGTAAGACGGCTCAACGTATGGCCTCTATTTCTTTGATGGGTATTGTCAGGACAATGGAATGCTTTGCAGTTAAAGGAAGATCGACAAAATAACATTTTATAGATAGGACAAATTTATGTTTGTGAAATACATCTTGGCATTTATACTTTCTATCTTTTTTATGGATTTACAGGCCCATACTTGCATAGAAATATATTCAGGGACATCGTTTACCCAATCAAATCGGCCCCTACGCAATCCCAATTATAAATCAAATAGACGAAAAGAACTTGAGGAACAAGCTCAGCTATTGCGCGAATCCAGCGCCGTTGACATTAGGACAACTATAGAGCTAAAACGCCTCGAAATGGCTTTGGCATTCAAAGAAATTGGACTAGAAAGAGACCAAGTCGGTATTGCCCATTTTGATCCTGCTATGGCCACGTGGTCAACACAAGGCGGAAAAGTCTTTAAAACCGGTCCCAATCGTGTCGAGTTAAAGTCTAATTGGATTTCTCGAGGTCCATTTACGGCGAGAATTAATTTCGAAAAACCAAAGATGGGAGAATATTTTGGTGGACGCGATGACCTAACTACTCATTTGGGGTTTCGCGTGCGAGGCCAGCCTGGAAAAACATGGACTTTCTCAATCGAAAGACAAACTCAAGCAGGAAAGGTGATAGCCTTTAATTATCAGTTTGTAACTAACGGAAAATCGCAAGACCTTTACCTACCTTTAAATGACTTCATTTCAAAGCTGACTCAAACCGAGTTAATACAGCAAATTCATGAGCCAGACCCGAACTTCTACAAAGGCCACGCTATGGCCGATCCCAGGATTGGAGAGTGGGCCACAAATCGGCACAATGTTTCAGCCTCACAAATTGGTTTGGTCGGCTGGTCCGCCTATGCCTTTGCAATAACTCTAGATCCAAAATTAAATAAAGGTGTGCCTTCACTATTTGGAAACCGCGGTTCTTCATTGCTCATAGAAAGTGAAATTGTTTTTGAAAAAGATTTACGAGAGCCTAGGTTGATCCACGCAGCGTCTGAATTAATATTGAACTATGTCAACTTTCATAGAACTACCCATGAAATGGACCAGGATTTCAGAAAACTTCCAAATGAAACGTCTCAAGCTGAAATAGAAAAGTTTTTGACGAAGATTTCACGGAGTCTCTATAATTTAAAATATATAGAGACCTCGGTCGCAACTTTACTTCAAGGAGAGGCGGCTATAAAAAAAGCAATGGATGAGCTTCAAGTCGGAATGGTTACTTTGGATTCTAAATTGGACGTAGGCGATTTCTTTGAATTGGGAAGGCTCATGGATAAGGCTCAGCCAGCGGTCCCGTTGGACGTGGGGGCGTTTGGTGAAGACCATTTCCCATTTGCGCATGCCGGACAAGTCATTACTATTATGCAAGGGCTGGATGCACGCGAAAGAATATTTTTTAGAAAACTATTAAGTAGCTGTTTTGGAAAAAAAAGAGATGGCTGGGTTTTGTGGGATATCCTATTTGATGCTGCGGGAAGTAGATTGCCCAATAGTCCTCGTTTTTGGCGAAATCTTGTTGAGGCCCGCCAAAATATCTGACTTTGGTATTAACAGTATATGCCTATACGGTTGACTAAGGTTAGTGGTTTGAGTAGTAAAAGTAGTGGCAAAACCAAAGTACCCAAAAACGCTGTTAGAGTTCGTTGCG
>JAYTTH010000377.1:0-4591 GCA_043745515.1 Pseudobdellovibrionaceae bacterium
ACCAAAACCGAGTCTTGATTGGAGTCTCTTCGACGTCCTTTATCAGATAGCACCCACGCATCAAACTTCATCAATTTATTCTGCATTTATTCATGAAACCAGTCAAATGAGGGATACCGCTGACCAGTTTATTTTTGCACTTCTTTTGCCGAGCCGACTATTGGTCCTGCCTGAAGAAACACCTAAATTTCAACCCGAAACCTGCCGATATAATTCTTATGAACCGTTTTTCACTCTTTTTAGCAATTTCAGCCGCGATTCACTTGGCCTTCTATTGCTCTGTGTACTTTGTGCCAAAATCTAATCCGCCAAAAAAGGAAACGATTGAAGTTACTTTAAATCCCGATTTCGAGGCGAAAAATCTCGAGGAACCAGCCCTTAAAAATAAACAGATTGTGGATCAGGACGATCAGGCCCTTAACCAAGAAACTCCCGATAAAGATTACTTTTTAAGCAAAAATAATCAAAAGGTACTTAAGCAAACGGTGGCCAAAGACAAAGGCGAATTTAAAAACACGAAAATGAAAAAATCAGCTGCGATGTTGCCCGCTGTTCAAGAGAAATCTGTTTCTCAAGGGCGTCACCTAGAAAAATTTAATCCCCTTTCTGACGTAGCGACTAGCTTCAAAGAAAAAAGCTTGAATACTATGAAAGGCTCAACTCCATCCAGTTCGGCAACAGCCAGTCAGACTCAAGATTATTTAAAAAACACAGACATCGGTGTTGAAACAATTTTGAGCACAAAAGAATTCAAATACTATACCTATTTTAATCGCATTCGAAAACAATTGTCCGAGCACTGGGAGCCAAAAGTTCGAGACAAATTAACAAAAATGTTCAGGCAAGGTCGAACGATTGCGTCGAATCAAGATCGAACGACCAAATTATTAATAATTTTAAATACGCAGGGCGTTCTTGTAACTGTACAGCTGGTCAGTGATTCAGGCGTCAAAGATCTTGATGAAGCCGCTATAGAATCGTTTAGGTCGGCAGCCCCGTTTCCCAACCCACCCAAAGGTATTGTCGATCCTGATGGAACCGTAAAAATACGCTGGGATTTTATATTGGAGTCCTAGGAGAAAAAGCAAAAACCTAATTTTGACTTGCACTTGATCTCAAGCTCCTTTATTTATAAACACATTGTTAAAACCTTAAAGTCTGAATATTATTAGACACTTATCTAACCACCCAACGAGGTATGAAGTTATGAAATCACCAGACAAAAAGACATTGGAAAATATCGCGTCTCGAGTTCATTATTTAGCGACGCAAATGATCTATCAAGCCAATCATCGCAACGACAAATCCAAAGGCGATCCAAAAGTCGGAGGACATGCATCGGCGTCTGCCAGTGCTTTGCATATTATGGGCGCTCTTCATCTGCTTGTAAAAACAGGATTTGATTACATAGCCAACAAGCCCCATGCATCGCCGACCGACCATTCCTATAACTACTTGTTAGATTTATTTTTAAACAAAGATTTTTCAAAATTGAGCCTGGAAGATTGTAATACGGCAATGATGGGCCTTCGTAAGTTTTCTCAAAACGGGGAACCTGTGTTTCAGTCGTATCATTCGGCATATGATTCTGATAATCACAATTTTTTTCCGTCAGGCACGGTGGGAATTCCGCCAGTTCAGGCCGGCTACTTGGCTCTGGCTTATCGCTATGCCAAAGAACATAACTACATTGTACCTGAAGCGCATTTTTGGGCCCTAACCGGCGATTCTGAATTTCGCGAAGGCAGCATGTATGAAGCCGTTCCCGATTTTGCCGAACGTGAAATTGGCAATTTAACTTGGATAGTAGACTACAATCGTCAATCTCTAGACGGACACCGCATTTCAAACATGAAAATTATGGATGGAACTGATGCCGACCGTATCGAGCGCACAATGGCCGCCAATGGCTGGGAAGTTATTCAAGTTCGACATGGATCTAAACGTAAAGAAGTTTTCCAAAGACCCGGTGGTGATCTTTTTAAAAAATTCATCGAAGAAGGTTTAGAAGATTACGAGTTGCAGGCTTTACTGCTTGTAAAAGACATGAAAGCCTTGAAAAAAGGAATTATCAAAGAACACGCTTCCATGAAGAAATTTTTGGATTCAGTTTCTGACGAAGATTTATATCTAGCTTTGCGAGATTTCGGTGGCCACGATATGAATGCACTAGCCGACGCTATGATTCAATCTAAAAAAAGCACTCGAAAACCAACGATAATTATCGCGCACACCTTAAAAGGTTGGGGCTTAAGAATGGCTGCGGCACCAGGCAATCACAGTGCTTTACCCACTGAAGACGAAGTCGAAGAGCTAAGAAAAAAACAAGGAATTTCAGGTGCAACTTTATTTGCTCGATTTGATGATAACTCTGCTGAAGGCAAATTTTTAAAAGGTCGCAGTGAAGAGCTTTACAAAACTATTCGAGCTCAAAATGATCTTAGAGAAAAAAATCTAAGAGATTTTGAAAAGCAAGCGAGTACCTATGGACCGTTGCCTGTGTCTTTAGAAATCAATACCAAAATGACAAGCTACCCGCACACCCAGTGGATGCTAGGACAATTAACTGCAAAATTGACACGAATTTCAAACACTGCAATTGATAGTAAAGAAAAACCATTGCCCGCCAATGAAAAGCCTTGGAAATTGCCCGGTGAACTTTTGATTACAATGGCCCCGGACGTAGGCACTAGCACCAATTTGAATCCTGCAATGGACGGTAAAATTTTTGGTGCACCAGTCGTAACAGATATAGAAACAGAACTGGGTGTAAAAGACACAAAACTCCCCGATTTAGTTCCTGGTGAAGAAGTCACAGATCGCTATTTACGCTTCGAAATTGCTGAAGGAAACGTGATGAGCTGCGTAGGTTCTTTCGGAAAACTTAGAGACATATTGGGAATTCCAATTTTACCGATGATGACCGTTTATGATTTCTTTATCAAACGCGCGCTAGATCAATATTTTTACAACATGTACTGGAAAAGTAGTTTTATTTTAATTGGCACTCCTTCCGGCGTTACCTTGTCACCAGAAGGAGCGCAACATGGCTGGAAGTCAGACTTTCAGATTCCAAATCAAATCACTTGGGAGCCGTTCTTTTGCCAAGAATTAGATTGGATTTTGTGTGATGCCGTTCGCAGACACGTAACTCACGATAACGAGGGACGAAACGGCGTTGTCATTCGTGGCGTAACCCGTGGTGTGGAACAAAAAGATTTTTTAACTTATTTGAAAAAACAAGTAAGGTTTAAAACAACAAAAACTACCCTTTGCAGAACAGAATACCCTCTTGAAAACTCAACGGCTGAGGATCAAATCGAATCGGCATCTGAAGCCGACATGTTCGAAGCAATACGAATCGAAGTGCTTAAAGGCGCTTACTATTTAATTAATTATCAGGGATATGCGGGCTATAATCCCGGCGAAAATGTTATAAACATATTTGCCATGGGCGCCATGTGCACTGAAGCAATCAAGGCGTCGGAAGTTTTACTTTCCAAAGGGATTTATGCCAATGTCCTTGTTGTCACGTCGTCTGATTTGTTATGCGGCCACAATGCACACGAAAATAATTACCAATATTTAAAATCCGAATTGGGAATCAATTCAAATCTGTATTTGAATTCCAAAGGCGAATTGAATACCAGCGACTTACTGCTGGTATCGGGAAATCGCGTTCCGATAGTCTCTGTGCATGATGGGGAGCCCGGTCTATTGGACAATTTGGGTTCAATTATTGGAACACGACAAGAAGCCTGCGCAGTTCGCAAACATTCAAAATGTGGACGACCAGATGAAATCTATCACTATCACCATATCGATGCCGACGCGGTTGTAGAGGCCGCTGGTAAAGCGCTTTCAGAAACTGCACTAGAAAAGGTAATGGTATCAAAGCAGACTTTAACTCAACTTGGCGTTACCGATCAGGCCGAAACCCAATGGCAAGATCTTTGGCCAAAGACGTCTCAGACACAACGACACTAGGCTTAAGCCACTAGGTTTAGTCGACCTGGGGCGATTTAACTTATAGACTTTCCTGATTTTAGGCATAAAAAAACCCAAGATTTTCGATCTTGGGTTTTTTTTTCCAATTTTGAAACTAATTACTTGGGACCGTTTGCAGTCCAAAACTGAAGACCATCATTTAACTGAGCCACTGCTTTATTATAGATGTCTGCTTGTTTCTGTTTATCCAGTGCATTTTTCTCTGGAGAAGATGATACATTAAAATTTTGAGCTTCCATTTTGAAGTCGTTTTGAATTGAATCTTGAATTCTTTTATACAGCTTCAACATCATCCCAAAATTTAACTTTTCTGAAATAGAAGGATCAAATGGGGGCAAGAAACCAGATACTTTAAACGCAACTTTATCCGCGAAAGGCAGTCTGGCAACCGTGTCTAATTGAGTAGCATAAACCACAGCTTGGTTGATCTTACCTACAGTAGAGAGAGGTAATGCCAATAAGCTTTGATCTAAAAGAACGTCTCTAATAAATTGAACTCTAAACATCAAAATCTCGTAAGCTGTATCTTCATAGCGTGAATGATTCACAATATGTGTTTCGATCAATTCGTTCACTTTAGAAT
>JAYTTH010000378.1:0-17378 GCA_043745515.1 Pseudobdellovibrionaceae bacterium
TTTTTTCAACTTTTCATCAAACATATACTATATGTCTAAATATATAATCGCGATCGATCAAGGAACAACTTCATCTAGGGTCTGTCTTTTTAATAAAAACGGGCAACTTGTGGACCAGGTGCAGAAAGAGTTTTCGCAAATTTTTCCTAAACCAGATTGGGTGGAACACGATGCAAATGAAATTTGGCAGTCGATTGTTTTTTGTCTTAAAGAAATTTTGACTAAATATTCAAGTGGCGACATTGACTCAGTTGGGATCACAAACCAAAGGGAAACTGTCGTCGTCTGGGATAAACAAACCGGAAATCCAGTCTATAATGCGATAGTGTGGCAGGACAAACGTACTGATAGGGTGTGCCAAAAGCTGCGTAAAACATATGGAATTTATACGAAAAAAACCACGGGTCTTGTGATCGATCCCTATTTTTCCGGCACCAAAATAAAATGGATATTGGACAATATCATGGAAACCCGTTCACTATTAAAAGAAAATCGACTTTTAACGGGTACGATCGATTCGTTTCTGATATGGAAATTAACCTGCGGCGCTGTTCATGCAACAGACGTATCCAATGCTTCGCGAACATTGCTAATGAATTTGAAAACCCGAAATTGGGATGAAAAATGTTTAAAAATATTTGGTGTGCCTAAAAAAATTCTTCCAGAGATTAGAAAATCAAATTCTACGTTTGGGACAATTGAGTGTCCTGAACTAAAACCATTGCTTACACGAAATTTATCAATTCATGGTGTCGCCGGAGACCAGCAGGCGGCTTTGTTTGGACAAGCGTGTTTTGAAAAGGGCACTTCAAAATGCACGTTTGGAACCGGTAGTTTTATCCTTTATAATATTGGAACGGAAATTAAGCAATCGACATATGGCCTGCTTACGACCTTGGCGTGGGAACTTGAAAACGAAAAACCAGTTTATGCATTTGAAGGCGGTGCATTTATTTGTGGCGCCGCGGTAGGCTGGCTACGCGATAATCTAGGACTTTTTACTGAGGCAAACGAAATTGAATCTCTTGCCAATCAAGTTGAAGGTACGGAAGGAGTTGTTTTTATTTCGGCACTTAGCGGTCTTGGCGCTCCATATTGGCGGGATTCTGCCAAAGGTAGAATTATAGGTCTGACGCGAAAATCAAATAAAAATCATATTGCGCGCGCGACTTTAGAATCAATGGCTTTGCAAAATTTGGATATTATTAAGCTCATGGAAAAAGAGTCGGGCAAAAAACTGCTTGAACTTAAAACCGACGGCGGTGCTGGCAAAAATGACCTTTTGATGCAGTTTCAGGCCGACTTTTTACAGAAAAAGGTCCTTCGTGCCCAAATTGCTGAAACCACGGCCCTTGGGGCTGCTTTTTTATCTGGTTTGGGCAGCGGCTTTTGGAAATCAAAAGCAGAAATTAAAAAAACGTGGAGATGGGACAAAGAATTTTTTCCAAAAAAGAAATCAAAAGCAATTTCCGAAACAATTAAACAATGGGATCGAGCGGTTCAAAACTTGATCAGGGACTTGTAGTTGCCAGAAATTTTTAAAAAACTATTACCAGAAGATCGTGAAACTTTATTGCAACGAGCCGTCGATGAAAAGGCGCTCTTTGTATTCAAATCGACACAAAAAGCAATTAAGGCTAAAATTAGCAACTTGAAACGTCCTAATTATATTTGCTGTTCAAGGCCCTCTGATGTCGCCATGCTGCGAACAAAAGCGGATGTTGTGATTGTTATGGTCCTTGGTGAGGAACGATATTTTTTCAAATCGTTTGCATTTGTAGATGACGATTATTTATTTTTTAAACGTAAAGTTGATTTCTATCAACTTGTTCGAAGGAAGAACAAGCGTTTTAAGTTTCCCGACAAGTTTGAAGCCACTTTGATGATAAAGCGATTGAATTCAAATCTGTCGTTTTTGCGAGGTATTGTTTCAGATTTTTCTGATACTGGTTGTAAATTGAGCCTTATTACCTCGGTTCCGGAAATTAACGTGGGCGATGAAGTAGTTGGAAATTTGAAAATGGGTGACAAACGCGGCCTAGAGGTTTCAGCGACTGTAAGGCATCATGAGAAACCTAAATCGGGGACTAAAAAGCAAACCTTTGGTCTAAGTTTTATATTTCCCACTTCTCATTCAAAAAATATGATTAAATCATTGTTCTTAGAATTGCAGCGTGAATTATTTGCAGAATTTTTTGGGAACAAATGAACGACGTTTTTAAAAAAGTACATTTATCTGAAAAAAAACGAATCTTTAAAAGACTTATCGAAGATCAAACAATCCTATTGGTGAAAACTGAAAACATGGATGTTGAGCAAGTTTACGGTACAAATATAATAGATGAAAAAATTTTAGAATGCGATTTTTTATCGGGGAAAGAATTTGATTTAAAAAATTCTGATATGGCTATTATTAATATTAACTCAAAAGAAGATAAATACTTTTTTTATGGTTTGATAACCTTCAATGATACTAAGATATATATTGATATCCAAGGGGACTTGTTTTACCTGCAACGAAGAAAATCGGCACGGTTAGATTTGCCTGAAAATTACACTAGAAAGTGCAAAATTATAGATTTTAAAGGTCGGCCTTTGCCTTTTGACTGCGAAGTCGTAGATTTTTCAAGTGGTGGTTGTCGTTTGAGTCTTTCATCGCTCGAACCCATAATTAGGGCTGGAATTATTCTGAAATTAAAAATTTCATTGGGGCATCGTTCCGCATTTGAAACTCGCGGGGAAGTCCGTCATGCAAAAGCAATAAAAGATCTGTCAGATTTGCCCCAAGTTTTAGGAATCCAATTTATGGAAACAGACGCAAATTTTGAATCTAAAATGTTGAATCTCTATATGGATGTACAGCGTGAAATTTTCTTGAGATATATCCGAAAATAATAGGTAAACGCGCCTATCTTTCAAAATAGTGCCCGATAAACCCACCTAGGCGTTCCGCAGTATCTGACTCGAGTCGAGCAATAACCAATTCATCGACTCATTCTGAGACGTTTCCAAATGCTGAGCACGAATTTGGTATTACTTATTTTATATTTCTTGATTTTGAGACGATAAGAAATTGATGAAATCGGAGACGGGTAAAATTCAAAGTCAAAGTGCTGAAGATCTTGCTGAGGTAATCAATTTGCAAAGTGAAATTGCGAATTCTCCGCGTCAAGTCAGTGGTTTGATGACGCTTGTTTGTGAACGAACACAAGTTTTAGCGCGCGCGACGGGAGCCACAGTTGAAATGCATGAAGGTGACGAGATGGTGTATCGTGCGTGCACTGGGACTTTATCGAATAGCTTGGGGGTTCGCTTGAAAGTGGACTCTAGCCTTTCGGGTCTTAGCGTGCAATCCGGCGCATTGCTTTATTGTGAAGATTCGGAAATTGATGAACGGGTGAATCGGGAGGCCTGTCGTCGGGTCGGAGCGCGATCTATGATTTGCGTTCCCCTGAATTATCTTCAAAAAAATGTCGGTGTGTTAAAAGTTGTATCTTCTGTAGCCCACGCATTTTCCGATCGCGAAATCAGTTTACTTCGACTGATCGCCGGAGTTTTAAGTAGCAGTATTGCACAAGGGACCTCGCGGCAGTCTCTGCAAGAAAGCGAATTAAAATTCAGAACATTGACTGAAACAGCAGTTGATGGAATTCTAATTTCAGAAAACGGTATTTCGGCTGAGGCCAATCCGGCTTTTTGTAGTCTTTTTGGTTATGACCCTGAAGAGATATTTGGATTGTCGATTTTAGAATACGTTTCTCAAGAGCTTAAGGAGCGGACAAAAGAATATGTGCGCATTGGCTACAATTTACCTTACGAAACGGTTTGCCGACGCAAAGACAATTCAACATTTCTGGCCGAAATAAATGCACGCAGTGTCGATTTGGCCGGGAAGAGTGTTCGAGTCACCACTGTGCGGGATATCACTGAACGTAAATTGATTGAAGCGAGCTTAAAAGAATCAGAACTTCGGGCTCGAAAAGCCGATCAAGCCAAATCTAATTTTTTGGCGAATATGTCTCACGAAATTCGCACGCCACTAAATGGGATCGTCGGAATGACTCAGCTTGTGGCTGGCACTTCTTTAACGTCTCAGCAACGTGATTTTGTCGAAACAATTCGGGTGTCTTCCGATATTTTATTGAAGTTAGTAAACGATATTTTAGATCTTTCAAAAATTGAAGCCCAGCAGTTGATTATAGAGCATATTGCATTTGATGTGAATCAGCTAGTGCAAGATGTTCATAAATCCATGAATTTTGCAGCCCAGAAAAAAGGACTTCAATTTAATTGTATCTTGTCTACTGAATTGAATCTTAATTTGCAAGGTGATCCGACTCGGGTTCGTCAGGTCATCCTAAATCTAGTGAGCAACGCAATTAAATTCACCCAGCAGGGTTCAGTTAGCGTTCAGACTTTAGTAGTTAGGACTGATGAAAAAAAATTGAAATTCAGAGCCGAAGTGCACGACACCGGGATTGGTATTAAACCCGAAGCCTCGGCCAATCTTTTTAAACCGTTTTCCCAAGCAGATGCTTCGACCACTCGTAAATTCGGTGGAACTGGTTTAGGTTTGGCCATTTGCAAAAGTTTGATTGGCCTAATGGACGGCGAAATCGGAGTGAAGAACAGCCCGCAAGGGGGATCGATCTTTTGGTTCGAGCTAGAACTTGCTGTAGATAGCTTTAGAAAAGTTCAGGAGCCTGTAGCTAATTCCGAACCAAAGGTGGTAATCGCAGATTGGGTACCCGACGGCCGCATTCTTGTGGCCGAAGACAACGCAATCAACGCAATGGTCATCGACGCTTTGTTAGCGAATTTAGGCTATCAAGTCACGATCGTCGGCAATGGCCTTGAAGCGTTAGCAGCGCTTAGAAAGCAAACATTTGATTTAGTTTTAATGGACTGCCAAATGCCCGAAATGGACGGGTACGAAACGACTCGGCAAATTCGCGCAGCCGCGCAACCTTGGAGCGATATTGCTATCATCGCCTTAACGGCGAACGCAATGAAAAATGATTTGGATCTTTGCCTTCAAGCGGGAATGAATGATTATCTCACTAAACCCATTCGACAAGAATATCTAGCAGAGACATTGCAGCGCTGGCTTATGCAAATAAAAAAACGAAGTGCGTAGTTTTTTTTTCTTCGACGGCTTTCATAATTTCAATTGCTTGCCTAGTTCCAAATTTATAGTTTGGTATTTAGCTCGTTTTTTTAAGCATGCGATTGCGCATCCAAAGCCGCAATGGTTGCAGTGATTTTTCGGGCACTCCGATATAGTGGAGTTCAATTGTAAAAAGTGTATTAGGATCGTGGGATATTGGTTTGCAACCAATAACTCGTAAATTGGGAGTTGGAATTCCAATTTCGTCAAAAAGGGGACTTTGAATTTTTACTTTAGATCCAACTAGAGCCGAAAGTTCTGATTTCAAAGTTAAACCAACTTCAGAGATTTTAATAATTTCAGTTTTAGTGTCCCACTTGGCCACTTCCGAGACAGTCGCTGATTGAAAAGTGCTCTTTGGATTTGCAACTTTAGTTAAAAGCGAATCTATTTTACTTAAAAGAATGTCAGGATCGACCGGTTTAATGATGTAATCATCAGTACCGGCTTCGATACCTTTTTCTACGTCCCTGGATTCACGACGACCTGTAATCATAATAATCGGAAGCGTCCCA
Organism: Pseudobdellovibrionaceae bacterium; assembly: GCA_043745515.1. Lineage (GTDB taxonomy): Bacteria > Bdellovibrionota > Bdellovibrionia > Bdellovibrionales > Bdellovibrionaceae > UBA2316. The sequence goes on from JAYTTH010000378.1 coordinate 5,683, forward strand.
TACTTTTCACTCTTTCTAATATTGCGAGTTAGTTCAAAACCGGTGACGCCATTTGGCATCATGATGTCTGTGATTACTAAATCAAAAGGGAAGTTCTCTAATTTATCTAATGCGTCGATGGCGTTCGCAACACACGTCACGTGGTGGCCACGAGAATGTAAAATTCCTTCTATTAATTTTTGAATGCTAATTTGATCATCAACTACGAGAATACGAGACATAGAGGTTATTTCGGACGGTTTTTTATCCGGCTATAGATGACTTTAGTTGAGTATATCTAAGTATTGCGCCAGTCGCATCCTTAGTGGTTTAGTTAAACTGCGATTGGACTTAGGTCGCGACCGATGCAAGGGGCCCGGCCTAAAAAAATGTAGTAAATAATGACAACTGTCTGGCCCAAAATGGTACCCCTAGAATTGCCCACTCTTGTAGTCACTTTAGGCGCGTTGTTTTATTGGCTTGAGGCTTGCGTTCCCGTTATCTTGGGCACTATTTCAATATTTTTGGAATAAACACTATTAACAAAGGTTGGATTTATGAAATTTTTATTTACGATGATAGTTTTAGCGAGTTCATTCGGTTTTGCGGGACCTAACGAATACAGATATGAATGCACCACAGACAACCGACAAGTTGTAAAATTGGAATATAAATATGAAAAAGGTTACAAGATAACGTCCATTTTATTAAACGGAGCAGATGCATCAAAAATGGTTAAATCCAATTCGTTTAGGTATGTCCAAGACGGTATGAATGCGGGCCCTGTTTTGACTCTTTCTGGTTTTCCATCAGCGATCTATGAATCCGAAATTAATTTTAGAAGAAATTTATTTTCTATTGGACTAGGTTCGGGAGTGAAGCAACCCTATGCAGTTCCGTGTGTTTTTACCGATTTGAGCAAAAAAGATTCGAAGCCACCTTTGTCGTTTTAATATAAGCTTTGTGCTTATCAATTATGAAATTGAATTTGAGGCTAGCCTTTTTGTGGCCTCAAAGAACCCGACAAAGATCGCGCTGAGCACGACTTCAGTCGGGATTTTTCGGTCCAATTGTTCCAGAACCTTTTATCGCCTCAATTGCCTACCCACCTTAGTCGCTGAACGCCCCAGTTTTGGCAAAAAAAACCGGTTTTGGACTTCGATTTTGCCATTGTTATCCGCTATCATTGTACTTAGGCTACTAGAATGCTATTTGGCTTCAAGGACGGGGACGGGTTAATGCAATTCAAGGCTCTTTTTATTTTAGCACTTGTTTTTTTTACGGCGTTTGAAATCAATTCGCAATCAGATGTTTTTGCAAAAACTCGAATTCATTTTCAAGAAGGTAAATGGGATAAAGTCATCGAAGTCATCGACAAGGAAATTCAGTCGACAACGGGTCAAGATAAAGAATTGCTTTTATTTCAAAAAGCCTACGCATTTTTTCAACTTGAAAAAATGACGGATTCCGAAGCAATTCTTTCAGAGTTAAAAAATAAAAATAAAATTTTATCAGACTACATTCTATTCTACCTTGGGCGAATACACTTAGATAAAAAAGAAAACAGCAAGGCGAAAGAGAACTTTCTTGCCATTCTTGATGGCAAACCAAACGTGCGACTAAAAAATGAAACCATGCTTTTTTTAAGCCGAATTCAAACAGAAGAAAAAAATTACAAAGCATCACATGATTTACTTCAGAAGCTTGAAAAGGAAACCAGGGGAACCGAACAACACCCCGATATTTTAATGAATTTGGCTTCTATTGAAGATCAACTAAATATGAAAGACAAAAAATGTTCCCATTTGTTAAAGCTCTACACGCAATATCCACAGTTCGAAAAAACGGCCTCATGGGGATATAATTTATTATCGAATCATATTAACGGAAAAGATTCAAAATGCGATTGGGACATTGACGATTTCAAAAAACGAATTCGAAACAGTCTCTGGGCAGGCCAGGAAAAAAAAGCGCTAGAAGAAATAACAGCTTTCAAAAAAGACCATAATGGTAAATATGATTTTGACGCTGATAAAATTTTAGCGATGTATCACGCGCAAGAAGGGGACTTAGACAAAGCCTATGCGATCTTGAAAAAATATTTAGCAGAAAAAGAAAATGATTTTGATTTCTTAAATCAGCTGGCTCCAATTGCAGCCAGATCTGGGGATTTAAATACCGCTGTTTCTCTTTACTATAAAAGTTATCAAATGCAAAAGCGGACCTCAAAGGGCGTTCAGGCCTTGTTTCAGGCGGCCTTCATGTCGTATCAATTGCGTGATTATGATTGGTCGACTCGTAAGTTTAAAGAATTTATAAAAATATCTAACAATGAGAAACTTAATAAAGAATCGCAATGGTATTTGGCATGGATGAAATATTTGCGTGGGGAATATCATCATGCCTTTAATGATTTTAAAAAATTAGCTTATGTAAAAAACAAAAAGAAATACAAATCCCTAAGCAAAGAGCGATTAAACTATTGGATGGGAATGTGTTTATACCGAGAAGGTAAACTAGATAAATCGAAAGTATTTTTTGAACGATTAGCGGCTGATCGAAACAAAGGTTATTATTCAGTTGCAGCGGTTAAACGACTCGAAAAACTAGATGTTGAACAAAAAGATCAAGGCAAGGCCTTGGTTGTTAAAGAGGATGTCAAAAGCACAAATGCATCTGCCCACTTTAGAAAAGGATTTCAAACTCGATTGCTAGCATCGATCAATGAGGCTCCTGTCGAAGAAGAAACGACCGCCGAAAATCAAGAAACAGAAGAAGAAACTGATCCTTTGAGTATTGAAAAAACGGATGAAAAACTAGCGGAAATAGACGACAGTCCATTCAAAACTCCTGATTTGATTGAAAAATTTGAAAAATCACGGGCGCTTATGGTTTTAGGTTTAGACTATTGGTCCAAATGGGAACTCTACGAAATTGAAAAACGAACAAAAAATAAAGAATACCTCAAAGTTTTACTAAGCGAATATGCTTCAGTCGGGCAATATCATCGGATGAGCCATATAAGCCAAGTGTATTTCGCAAATCAAAAGAGCAAATTAGGCTTCGAGCAAGGGCGATCCTTTTGGGAGTATTCATTTCCTAAGGCCTATCCCAACATTGTCGATCGTTATTCAAAAGAATTTGAAGTATCCAGAGAGCTTGTCTGGAGCATTATGAAGGCCGAGAGCCAATATAAAAAAGAGGCTATATCGCCAGTAGGCGCTCTCGGCTTGATGCAAGTGATGCCTTACACAGGTAATCGGATTGCTGAAATTCTGGGAGACAAAGGTTTTACTCCAAATCAGTTATTAGATCCAGAGTCCGCCATTAAAATAGGAACCAAATACCTGCAACGATTAAATAGAAAATTTAACCAAGCATTGCCGCTGGTTGCCGCTAGTTATAATGCCGGACCCCACCGCGTTAAAAATTGGCTTCAGCAGTTTGGAAATTTGGAAACGGATGAATTCATCGAACATATTCCATTTCTAGAAACTCGAAACTATGTTAAAAAAGTGATCGCCAATAGTTACATTTATTCTGAATTGTATAATAGCAGAATTGAAAAAAAGACCCGTGATCTGGTTCCCTATTTGGCAGAAAAAATTCCCTTTAATTCAAAAGACAGGGCCCCAACTCGCGAGACTTGGGAAGAAATTTGACCAACGTTCTTAAGCCGATTGCAGATTTGGCTTTAAAATTTCTATTAAACGCGCATTTGCTATTGATACTAGTATTTTCGATTTTTTATTTTGTCCCTGGTGCTTACATAGATGATGAGCATTTTGTGGAGCACTCGTTAAGCTCTGTCGATTCAATACAATCAGTTAATATACTAAGTAAGGTATTGGATTCAATGCATCGAATTTATTCATTGGATTTTGGCGTTTCCTATCAAAATCGAAATGCACGGGTGTTGGATTTGGTATGGAATAAGGCCCTGTTTAGCATTCAGTATTTAGGAATTGCCGCTGGTTTGGTGTTTTTTTTAGCGATTTTTACCTCATTTTTGGTCGTGAGATCAAAAAAAAAGAAAATATTTGTTTCGGTATTTGTAGGCCTCAATCAAATCCCTCAGTTAGTCCTGGTTCCAAGTATCATTTATTTATTTGCCTATAATAGCAATATGGTCCCATTGAAATTTGATGCTCATAATTTTGTAAGTGTAGTTTTCGTAATTGTTACACTCGCACTGAAACCCCTTAGTCAGTTGACCCATTTGACGGTCGAAAAGTGGCAAAAAGAATTCAGTGAAGTTTATGTCCAATTTGCAAAAGGAAAAGGATTGGGAAGAGATCGAATCTTGCTGGTTCATACATTTAAAAACGTGGCGAATTCATTTTTGGGATATTTTTTGACTGTCATTTTACATTTGTTGACTGGAAGTTTTATCTTGGAAAGTTTGTATTCTATTCCTGGATTTGGACTGGGATTTATGGATTCTGTTAGTCAGCGGGACCTGCCTTTAGTTATTGGCTATATTTTTCTTTTTTCAGGCATTTATTTGACATTACATTTCATCATTCAGATTCTCTTTCTCTATATTAATCCAAGATTGCGAGAGGCCTCTTGAAAAGCTATTTGCTGTTGTTATTCGGAATTGCTTTTTTTGTCTTTCCTTTTTGTTTCCCTCATGCGGCCATAAAATTGGATTCGGATCAGATTTTTGAAATCCCAAATTATATCCATTGGGGTGGGACCGATTCTTTAGGTCGAGATATGATTTCACGCTGCTTAATGGGTGGGTATTTTTCTTTAATGATCTGTATTGTATCGCTTGTGCTGACCTACATTTTAGGAATTACAGTAGGCAGTTTATTGTCATTTTGGAAGCGATCCAATCATTTGGTGGTATTTTTTATCGATATTTTTGATTCCGTACCTACGTTTTTGCTAGTTGCTATGTTTTCGATTCTTTTAAATAGAGGCATTGGAACAACAGTAACGTTTTTGCAAACATTTTTTGTACTGGTTACTTCAATTGCTTTGTCCGCTTGGCCCCCGATTGCGAGAAATATTCGTTTAGAAATTTTACAATTATTTGGGCGAGATTATTTAAGTGCCAGTGTGGCATTGGGAGGCGGGCCCTTTCATATAATTTGGACTCATTACCGCCGGGCTCTTTGGCCCTGGATTCGTGTGTCTTTGGTGCACACAATACCTCAGTTTCTTTTAATCGAGGGTGTGTTGTCGTTCACAGGCCTTAGTATCAATTCCCATTATACCACTCTTGGGTACCTAATATACGAAGGCTGGAAAAATGCCCTTATTTACCCGCATCTTTTTATAGTTCCGTCGTTGTTTTTGTGCTCGATTGTTTTTTTTCTAACTTGGCTAGTGCGGTCCTTTCAAACTATTTAAAACGTGTTTTAGTTGCTTTATTTAGTGAATGAAACTATCTATTTAAATCTATGAATTTGATACTCGATGTTCACGGATTGACTGTTGTAAGAAATGGTCGAAACGTTTTTGATAACTTTAAATTTTCAATGAAACCTGGTACTTTGGTGGCCTTAACTGGCAGCAATGGAAGTGGAAAATCAACTTTTATTAAAAGTGTGTTGGGATTGATTCCTTTTTCTGGGCATGTACATTGCTATACCGAAGAGATTGGTTATTTGCCTCAGTCCCATCTGATTGATCGCAGTTTTCCAGTCGCAGTTAAGGATTTTGTTAGTTTTGGTTTTAGAAATAAAAAACCAAATAGCGAAGTGATTTTAGAAATTTTAAACGAAATTAATATTTCACATCTAAAAGACAAATTGGTTGCGGATTTGTCACAAGGAGAGTTTCAAAAAGTATTACTGGCTCGAAGTTTGGTCGAGCGTCCTAAATTGCTTGTGTTGGATGAACCATTTTCCAATATTGATGAAAAGTCCGCACAGGTATTAAAAGAAAATCTGTTAAAACGGAAAAGTGCCGGTACCTCTATTTTATTGTCGATACATGACTCGCAATTTGTTCGATCCTACAGCGATCAAATTATTCCATTAGGTGATGACGCCACTGGTTTCGTTGATCTATGTGCCCACAACCACGAGGTTCCTTAAATTGGAAATGCTTAGCGGTTTTATTCAAGACTATGATTTGTTTTTTAATGCTCTGCTTGCTAGCCTTTTGATTAGTTATGCATCGGCACCAATTGGTGTTTTTTTAAACCTGAAGCGAATGACTTTAATGGGTGAAGCGATAAGCCACTCATTGCTGCCTGGATTTGCTTTGGCATTTATGATGTACGGTATGTCCTACGCAGGACTTATTTTGGGCGGGTTGTTTTCGGGATTGCTGGTACTAGGTTTGATGATGGGCCTAAGCCGATTTGTAACGATTAAAGAAGACGGAGTTTTAACGATTGTTTACCTTACCTTCAGCGCTTTTGGAATTTTAATTGTTTTGAAGTCGGGCATTAAAATTGATTTGTCACATATTTTAATTGGAAATATTTTATTAATTGATCAAATTTGGCTTTTAATACTATTGGTTTCAAGTCTGGCTATTCGTTTTATATTCAGCCGCATTCGAAATGACTTGTTGATTGTCTTGATGGATCCCGAATACGCTTTGTTTTTGAAAATTCCTATTCAAAGAGTGAAAAGTATTTTTTATTTTTTAGTTTTATGGATTTTAGTTTTGTGCTTTTATTCTGTTGGTACACTTTTAGCCCTGGGACTTCTGATGATTCCAGCTCTGCTTGCTAAAGTTGCGGTTAAATCTATAGATCAACAAATTCGTTGGGGCCTGGTGTTTGGGGTTTTAATGAGCTTCGTCGGCTTGATGGCATCCGTTGGGCTAGACTGGCCGACTGGCCCAACAATCATTTTAGCTGGTGGAGTATTATTTGCGCTAGTTATTTTCGGCAAGCCTGCTCTCGCGCGATTTTTAGTTTTCGCGTTGGCGTTGCTTTTAGCTCAGCCAAAGGCTTTTGCCGAGTCGGCTATAAAAGATCATATTCTAATTTCAAATTCCTATCTGAAGCTTTTCGTAAATCATTTGGTTAGCTCTTCTAACCAAATCGACTTGCAAACATTGGTTCCAAGAGATCAGTCCATTCATAATTATCAGTTAAAACCTTCGGACATTAAAAAAATCAAACAAGCAAAAATGTTTTTGTATATTGGAAATAGTATGGAAACATCCATCATGAATCAGGTTGTTCATATAAATTCGAATCTGAAAACAATTAATCTCACTGAAAAAATTAAATTTGAAGCAGACCAAAATGAACATTTTTGGATGAATCCAGAATCCGCTATAACTATTCTTGAAACATTGAAAGCAGTGTTAGCAGAATGCAATTCCGAATGGAAAGAGAGCTTAGACGCTAAAGTCACCCAATCTAAGTTTCAGATATTGGATTACACCACACAGTTGCGTGATAAATTTCGACCTTACAAAAATCAACCGTTTTTAATAAGTCACAATTCACTTTATTTTTTGAATTCTTTGCTGGGGGTTCAAGCTCATTTCTTTATTTCTAGCACGCGTCCCAGCGATGTTTTAATGATAAAAAAACTTCTGAAAGACCCAAAGATACCAATAATTAAGGAATATGGCGCAATCGATTTTTTATTTGAAAGTATGGTCAAAGATCAAAAGAGATTTTTTGCCGGAGAAGTCTATGGTGAATCGATTCCTACCGAAATGTTTGAAACTAAAACATATTTGGATTTGTTAAAATTAAATTTGAATACTATTTTTGAAATACTGTCTAAGAGTAAAATTCCGGTGGAATCCAGCCCCCAAAAGCCGTCTCCAGTTCAGTAGCGACCTTGATCGTAAGTACATCATTGCCCCAAGAACCTACAATTTGGACACCGATAGGCATTTTACTTTCGCTGAGTCCAAGAGGTGCATTGGTGACGGGAACTTCCAATGCATTGAAAATTCCTGCGTATACAAAATCAAACGGCGATAAAAACAGTTCATTATGGTAGGGCGCTGTTCGCGGTTGAGTGGGAAATAGCAATACATTATTTTCACCCAGCAATTGATTTAATTCAGCTTTGAAAAGATTGAGTTGCTCTATCGAGCGTTCAATGGCTTCGCTGTCTTGAATTCGGCCGTCAAGCTGACTCAAAATAAAAGCCGGTAACGTATGATAGGATCGGCCCATCACTAGTTTTGAAATCTCTTCTAAAGGATTGATGTTTTTGCCCGGCGAAATCGCTTCGGCAAATGAGGAACGTTGTCCCGTATTCAAGCGAGCGGCCCACAGTGCCAACGCGTCTTTAAAAAATCCTGATTTTATTTCAATTACTGGATACCCGAGCTGATCAAAATAATGAGCAGCATTGGTAACCGCTTTTTTAACTTCGTCGTTTGTTTTTGTTGTTCCATGGATTTGGGGATCCGCCAAAACGTAAACCTTTTTTAAAACGGGAGTCTTATTTAGTTTTTCTGCCAATTGGTAATCGCACAAAAGATCGATGCCGTCGGCCACCGCAATCATTTTTAAAATAGGCAATAAATCTTCGGCTTTTCTGCACATCGGGCCAATTGTCGTCAATGGATACGTAGTCTTGGTTAGTCGAGCCATACTTTCTGTAGAATTTGGAAAATGCCCCGTCAGGGGAACTAATTTATAGGTTGGCTTGTGTCCAAAAAAGCCACAAAACGAAGCCGGAATGCGAATGCTTCCGCCAATGTCACTGCCAAGTCCAATAGGGCTAGCACCCAGTCCAATAACTGAGCCTTCGCCGCCGCTGCTGCCGCCGCTGGTTTTCTTTTCATTATAAGGATTTTTTGTCCTTCCATAGATGGTATTTTTAGTCTCGAACCAAAAACCATACTCTGGAACATTGGTCGTCCCTAGCAGAATCATGTCGCTTTTGTTAAGTCTTTCTAGACTGCTGCCATTTTCACGAGACACTTCGTCTTTGTGAAAAAAGTTACCGCCCGTGCGTTTGAAGCCTTTGATTGAAATCATTTCTTTGCAGGTAAAAGGAACTCCAAAAAAAGGTTTATTTGAGGGGTTTTGAGTTGGACTTTGATTTTTCAATTGTTCGTCAAGTTTTTTAGCTTTGGCTAGTCCCTGCTCGAGATTACTTTCAACAACAGCATTTAATACAGGATTAAAGCGAGTGATCAGATTTGCGTGCAGTTCATAAACTTCACTGACTGAAATTTTTTTCTTGCGAATGAGTTCGGCGATTTGAAGTCCACTTTTAGTTAAAATCTCTTCCATGATTTACCTTTGTGAAAAATGGTACAAAGTTAATTTAGAACTCATTCCTAAATTTCAGACTCAGCGTTTATCTTAAACGTTGAATCTGAAAAACAAGATGTCTCCATCTTTGACCAGATATTCTTTTCCTTCAAGTCTATATTTTCCAGCTGTTTTTACAGCGGCTTCCGATTTGTAAGTAAACAAATCTTCGCAATGATAAGTTTCAGCGCGAATAAAACCTTTTTCAAAATCTGTATGTATCACGCCGGCCGCTTGCGGAGCCTTCATGCCCTTTTTGATAGTCCAAGCACGTACTTCTTTTTCCCCGGCCGTAAAATAGGTATAGAGACCCAGTAAAAAATAGGCTTCACGAATAAGCCGGCTTAAACCGGGTTCAGAGGCACCCATCGACTGCAAAAATTCTTTACGATCTTCAAGCGGGAGTTGCGCTATTTCAGCTTCCATTGCCGAGCACAACATAACCGTTTTGTTGCCTTCTTCAGCTGCACGCTTTTCCACATGTTTAACCCAGTCGTTGCCGCCTTTTGAAAAATCAGTGTCTGAAACATTGCAAGCATACAGAACGGGTTTTGAAGTTAAGAGATGCATGTCATGATAGGCTATAGCTTCGGAATCTTCGACGGTCACTGATCGTGCTGGTAATCCCTTTCCTAGAGCTTCGAATACTTTTCTAGTGATCGAGGCTTCGGAGAGAATTTTTTTATCTGTAGAATTTTTAGCTAATTTTTCTACTTTTTGAATTTTTTTTTCTACGGAATCTAAATCGGCCAACATTAATTCCGTGCTGATAACTTCCATGTCGCGAAGTGGATCTACGCTGCCGTTGACGTGAATCACGTTTGGATCATCAAAGCAACGAACAACATGAACAATGGCGTCAGTTTGTCTAATATGACTCAAAAATTGATTTCCGAGTCCTTCACCTTTAGAGGCGCCTTTTACAATTCCGGCAATATCCACGAATTCAATCGTCGTCGGAATAATGCTTTGAGGTTTGATATACTGGGTGATTTGATCCAATCTTAGATCGGGCACCGTTACCACGCCTACATTGGGATCAATCGTGCAAAAGGGGTAGTTGGCTGCTTCTACCTTGGCCGATGTCAATGCATTGAACAGAGTGCTTTTTCCAACGTTTGGTAAACCTACGATGCCGACTTGTAATGCCATTTTTTTCCTCTTCTAATCGTTAGTTATATTTATTTGCGGCTTTAGCATAGCCTTCAATGATAATAGTCTCAAGTGCTAGTGTTGATTGTATCAATAGATCTTCTAAAACAGCGTGCTCGTCCTTAGCAAAATTGGATAATACAAAATCGGCAACACCCATATCAGGATTTGGCGGTCTGCCTATTCCAAGTCGTAAACGGATATAGTCATTGGTTCCTAGTTTTGCCGTAATGTCTCGAACTCCATTGTGACCGCCATGTCCGCGCGCTTTTTGAACTTTAATTTTTCCAAATGGCTGATCGAGCTCGTCATGAATTACAATAATTCTATCCAGCGGAACCTTGTAAAAGGCGACCGCTTCTTGAACAGCATCTCCCGAAACATTCATAAACGTCTGTGGTTTTAAAAATAAAAGATCTTCGTCTTTCGATTTTAGTTTTAGGAATTCACTCTTAAATTGCTGACTAAACTGACGACTGAATTCAGATTTGGAAGATCCTGATTTTTCAGACCCCAAAAATGAATCAACCGCCATGAACCCGATGTTATGGCGGTTGAATTTATACTGCGAACCTGGGTTACCCAGGCCGACGACTAACCACATTGACTATTATTTCTTAGGTGCCGGCGCTTTTGCGTCCTTAGCCGGAGCAGCCGCTTTAGCATCTTTTCCCGCAGCAGCCGGCGCGCCCGCAGCAGCCGGAGCACCCGCAACTGGAGCAGCCGCAGCAGCAGCAACTGGAGCCACAACCACTTCTTCAGCAACCAGAGAAACAACTGCAAGTGTTAGATCCAGAGCGGAAATCATCTTTACTCCCGCCGGTAATTTGATATCAGAAACGTGGACCGATTCGCCAACGCCTAAGTGAGACACGTCTAATACGAACGAGTCAGGAATATCATTTGGAAGAACTTCGATTTCAACCTCACGATTCACCACGCTCAATAGACCGCCGTCCGCAATACCCACTGGCTTGCCTTCGGTTCTGATTTCAATCGATACGCGAACAGGTTTTGTTAAATCCAAAGCGTATAAATCCGCGTGAACAGGACGGCGAGATAAAGGATTGATATCTACTTTTTTAAGCAGAACCACTTTACCATTTGCTTCTTTGATAGGACTTTTAATTGTAAATAAAGCATTATCGAATTTACGAGAATTAAATTTAATCACGTCGTTTTCAGCCATACAAACGTTTACGTTAGCCATTGATCCATAAAGGACTCCTGGGATTTTCTTAGCTTTACGTAAAGCTCGGCAATGGTGTTTTCCGTCTAGACGTGGTTCGACAAGTAGTTCGTGGCGTTGTTTCATATCATCCTCTTTCAAGTACTTTTAAAAACAATTAAAAGTTCGTTT
>JAYTTH010000379.1:0-17213 GCA_043745515.1 Pseudobdellovibrionaceae bacterium
TCGAAACTCCCGGTCGCAAAAAATTCATTTAATTCCCCTCTTTTTTTCTTTCCCGATTGATATCTATTTGATTATGATAACAAAATCAATGCCAAAGACATGGGTCAATGTGGCACCGACCGGGATGGTTCGGAATTTGTATAGTCAGGGTGTGGGGTTAAACTGACTGTATGTTGAAAATGTTATGGAGGGAGTCTAACAGTGGGAAATATTAAAGAGTCCGTTCGGGCTTATTATGACACTAATAAAATCACAGTTCTGTCAGTTGCGCTTTCAATCGGTATCCATTTGGCCGCTGTTGTGGCCATTAAATATACAAAATTTGAGCAGACCATTGCGGCTGTTCCTGAAACGTATGTAGATTTAGGCTATCAAGAATTCGAAGAAGTTCCACAAGTTGTTCAAGATGTGAAACAAGTCGACGTGAAGCCTGATGTAGATCCTGTCCAAAATGATCCAACACCAGTGGCCGCGCAAGAAATGCAAGATTCATCGTCGGACGTTGCGGGCCTTCAAAAAGAAGCACCGAAAGAAGCGCCTAAAACTACCGTTGTGAATAACGGCAATGTGACAGACGTTCCGTACTATAAAGTAAAACCAAAATACCCTAAGGAAGCGTTAGCTCAGGGAATAGAAGGTCATGTTCTGTTGCAGATTGATGTTTTAACAGATGGTTCTGTTGAAAACTTAAAAGTTCTGAGCGGTGAAAAGTTAAATGTATTTGAATCCGAAGCACGGCGAGCTGTTGCTAAGTATAAATACAAACCGTTTGTAGATGAAACTGGGACTGTGATTGTTAAACACAATCATTTGGTCCGAGTCGAATTCAAAATTAACGAAATCGCTAATAACTAAAATTTAAAAATTAAAGACTAAATTTAAAATTAACAAGGAGCAAAAAATGGATTCAATGTTTAAAATCGCAGAGGCAAGTGCTAGTTTCATCCTCTATTTCATGGGTTTTCTGAGTGTGGCTAGTTTTGCCATCATTGCAGAGCGATTTATCACCCTTAGACGTTTAGGCGCTAAGAGCAAAGAAATTGAAAAAAAATTCCGTGATGTGATCGAAACACAGTCTCCTGAAAAAGTGGCTTTATTGACTGAGTACAAAGATGCAGTTGAAGGGCGAGCTCTTAATTATGGATTAAATCATATTCACAAAAATAATTCGAGTGCTGGTTTAGATGAACTTTTTAGTTCATTCAAAAGCATGGAAAAACCAAAACTAGAAGGTAATCTCTATATCTTAGGAACGATCGCTTCCAATGCGCCGTATATCGGTCTTTTGGGAACCGTGATGGGTATCATGAAGGCATTTAATGATTTGGGAAATTCACCGGGTCAAGGAAACGAAGTGGTCATGTCCGGGATTTCTCACGCCTTGGTGTCAACAGCAGTCGGTTTGGCTTTGGCGATTCCAGCGGTTGTTGCGTTTAACTTTTTCCAAAAGAAAGTCTCTTTGATACTAAATAATATCGATGCCTCTAAAGATCTTTGCATGTTGTACTCTAAAACTAAAAAAGGTGGTTAGTCATGGCTGGTGGTGGTGGTAATCAAAACGAAATATTAACTGAAATTAACGTAGTTCCTTTGGTTGATATTATCCTAGTTGTTCTGATCATTTTCATGGTGGCAGCGCCTTTGGTTATGCAACCAAAAATTGATATCTCGTTACCTAAGTCATCTTCAACGGACATCGATAAAACGAAAAAGCCGTTGAAAATCACTGTAGGAAAAGAAGGCGAATTATTCATTGATGGCAATGCTTCAAGCCTAGACGCTTTGCGATCTGAATCGGCCAAACGAGCCGCTCAGAATCCAGACACGAGTGCTATTCTTGTTGCTGACAAAGCTGTGACTTTAGAAATGGTCACTGAAATCATTGATGCGGTGAAATCTAATGGCTTAAAGAAAGTCGCGTTTAGTATTCAAAAGAGATAAATATTAAATTAAAATTATAGAGTTATTTAAAAAGAGCCGACATGGCTCTTTTTTTTTGGGAAATAGAATTCATTTTTTTTAATTTTCAAAACCGACTACAGAAAGAGCACCTCGAGTCACTTTGCCAATTCCCAATGTGGAATAATTAGGATCGCTGCCCCAACATTTCATCGCTGAATTTATTATAGCACAGGATACGGTTTCATATGGCAAACTGACCGCTTGAACATTCGAACCTGCAGGAAACACAGCCACCGGAGTTAATTTTTCCAAAACAGATCCCACCCCAACTGTGCCCGATGAATTTTGTCCCCAGCATTTCAGGCCACCATTGACCACGGCGCACCCTTGATCGTATCCAATATAGCCTGACGTTACGCCACTACCCTCGGAAATAACCAGCGCGGGTGATGTTCGTGTGATTTTATCCCCAACACCAAACCTCGCCAGCTACAATCGCGCACATATGAGAGTTTCCCGACGAAACCTTTGTTACGCCTGATCCCGGGGCAAAAATCTGAACCGGGTTTGATCGAAGTATCGAAGTTCCGTCCCCTACAAACCCTGCGGCCCCCCAGCAAAAAAGGCCTCCCGATTTTATGGCACATACAGCATTGAATCCAGCGCTCACGGCGGTAACACCGCTGCTCGGTGCAATCGCCGTTACAAAAGCCGCCGAACTTGTTGTTGAACCATTTCCTAGCAAACCATTCCAACCAGCACCGGAACACTGAACGCCGCCGTTTACGACTATACAAGTAACCATCGCGCCGACAGCTACATCGTCCACTGTTGGGCTTGAAAAAACATTTAATGGATTTACCAACAGCACCGGCGCGCTGCTTGTTCCCACTTGCTGATAGTAGTTGTTCCCCCAGCAATCCATGCCCTGATCATGGGACGCGCACACTAAATCAGACACCGATATTTTTTTGATGACTTTGGGAACAGACACCACCGGTTGTGCTGGAGTTGGCACAGCAGGAGAGGAATCGCCGCCCGGCCCAGGTTCGGCGCGGTCTGTTGTTTTTCCGGCTAGATCACTATTTAGATTGGCAATACGCGAGTCTAAAACACAGGAGCTGACGAATAGGCTGACTATAAAAGCTACGAACAACTTAGTCACGTCTACTTTTCGGCTTCTATATGAAATCCCTAAAATAGTATCATCTTGAAACGATTTAAAGGTTTAGAATCTTTTAGTAAAATCCTAATGCAAACACGAACTCTTTTAAAATCATCGTTTGAAGTCTTGAATTTAGTTCTGCCTAATTCTCATTACAGGAAAACTCAACGCGGGATTGGAAAGGGCGACGAGATTCTAGTTCACATTTTTTAAAATAAAATTCTTGTTTTTGAACTTCTCGCATAGGAAGGCCATTATCGATAGCGAAAATTTCTGTCACAAAGGCAGCGGGGTTGGTGCGGTCTTTTTTTTCTTTTTGGGCGCATGAAATCACTCCTACCAAAATCGGGATAAAAATAGATGCTATTTTTAAAGTGTATCGCACAGTCCCTCGTTTTCAAAAACTGATCAAACCTGTTATAAGTGTATCATTTTTAAACACTTACTAATATCGAAATGGCCTCCTATTGGGCATTACTTGGTCTAAAGATTGAAGTTAGTCTCTTGGAATGAAAATCGTTTGGATATTACTCTATAGTACTATGGTCTGGGCACAATCTGGCGGGCTTAATGATGCCGCAGGTGGAGTTTCACGCCCGTACTATTTTTCAGGACCATGCACTTCGCAGGGGGCCTGGACTCAAGAAGCCCTCTCGCAAACTCAGCGACTTCGGGAAATTACGACCCAATTGCGGGACGATCCCGCATGTAAAGCGCTGGGCGCATCCCTTCAGCGGTCCTTCACTGAAATTCAAGGGTCTCTTGAAAGTACTGAAAAATCTCTGGGTGGAATTCAGAATGCAATGAGGAATTTGGGTCAAGAATCCAAAGCCTTTCGTGAAACCAGCTTAGAAAATCCAGCCCTGAATCCAATAATCAGTAAGCATATACTTGGAAATTTGTTTAGTTTAGCTCGCATGAAAACTCTGAGCAATGATCAAACCAATGGCGACCCGGCCCACATGACTCCCGAAACACGTGCCCAACTAATTGAATCGGGCGGAGATCGCATTTCTCGGGTCGCAGGTCGTGGCTTTACACTTTTCAATCAAACTATTGATTCGTTGCCACGATTGAATGAGTGCTTAACTCAAAAAAATGTAATGGGACAGGTTTTGGCATCGTCCGTCAGTATGCTGGGTGCCTTGGTTTCATCAGGCCAAGATCCTTTGGGAAACCAAGCAGCGATGGCGATATCTAAAATAGCCAATTACATGCGAGAAAAATCATTCGCTGAGGTTTTACGAAAATTAAATCAACAAGAATTTATGTCTTCCATTCAATGTATTATGGAAACGACATCTGAGTCCTACTGTTCTGCTCGTGATAGTCGTTTGCTTTATGATCAAATGACGGCGGAATTAAGTGCTAGGCGAGCCAAGCAAAATGAAGCCAAAGATCAAGTAATTCCATCAGATCGGCAATTTGACAATCCTTTAAATGGTTTTTACGTTCTGACACAATTGTCCCCAGTGGTAACAGACTGGATATTTAGAATTCAAATTGGTAGCAGTCCTAAATTACGCGAAGACGGTCAATATCAAATGAACGTTTTAAATAATGCCAACGTATTTTATATTAAAATGAAGGAAATCGAGTCTGAATTTAATCAATTGAAACGCAATATTTCTACTTATACGGACTTTGTTTCCAAACAGAACTACGCCAAAGATTTGGTCATTCGAATAAGCGATGTTATTTTAAAAGCAGGCGGACCGACTGGTGAAAACTTTTTTCAAAATGCCGGTTCTTCCTATGAGATCTATTTTAATCTTTTGGGAATGGGTGTTCCTCAAGATGTTATTGATAAAGGTAGCATCATGGACCCACCGACTTGGCTTAATATCCATTATCGTGAATTGCCAATTTTTAATGACCCGGATAATGTTCCCAATATAGTTTGGAAAAAACTAGCGATTGTATTTGAAGCCGGCAAAGCTAACATGCTCAATTATTATTTTAAAAACTTCGTCGCCGATCAAGTGGGCGTAATCGATGAATCCATGCTTGGTATCCCTTACACCATTAAGTCTGCTCTTATTAATATAGACAACTATTTAGCTAATTTACAGGTCAAGATCCAAAATAAATCAAAAGATCAAACCATGCTCGGCTCGATCGCAGATACACGAATGCGAATTGGAAAAATTTTTTATAGGTACAATGATTTGCTTGTTTTTGTTACCGACAACAAGGACTTTCTGACTAAGCAGCCGACTCCACAGGAAGAACGAGCCTACAAGCAAACGCTTTTAGAAAAAAATGTGGCTTTGATGGAAGAAGTTTATTCTAAATTAGAAGTCATGTTGGCCAAATCTGGTTTTTTAGCCAATCGTTTGGTAACTTACGTTACCTATGACTACCAAATGTTTGTTAAAGAAATGCTGACTGATAACAATACTGAAACGGCATTGCTGTACAAAGAAATCGCCTATGCCTCTGGTAGAATGGTTTTTGACCAATTAGTTCAAATGGCTGGGAACAATCAAACTAAAGTTAAATTCGACTTAGACAATGCGGGCGTCATTTTTAAAGAAAATTTAGCGGCCCAAGAAATGCTGTTTACAGACTCATTGGTCGGAATTCTACAAGGCCTTAAGCTTTCATCTACAAAACGTTATGTCGATTCAGGTACCGTTTCAGTCGATTCAATTAAGCGTGCCTATAGCGATGGTTGGGAATCCAATCCTCTACATGAAAGGAACCCTGTCCGAAGGTTTTTTGCCGGCGTATGGACTGCCGTTAAAGCGATTGCTGGTTTTGAAGAACAGAAATACCCAGTTCACTATACTTCCCTTCTTGGATTTAAAGATGATCTTGCGTATGCGATTGATGATGAAAACCGATCAGCAGCCAGTGTGTTTAACCGAATGTGTATTCAAGCTCTTTCATTCAATGACTATGAAAGTCCAAGATGGCGAGCCCTTTATAATCTTTGTAAAGACACCGATATACAGTCACCCTTTAAAATAGAGCAACTGGATCCAAGCTTGGGAATTAAATCGACGGATTATTTATCGGTTAACTTTCAAAAGAAATTTCGAGAAGACCTGCCTGATTATCGATCAAACCACTCGAAACGAATTTGTGCTTTTCGTGATTACAACCGTCGAAACTTGGTCGTTTATTTGACGATGAATTTCAAACTGACAGAATATCTTCATAATAATAATTCTAGCAATCCGTATATGGACGTGATCGATATAAAAACAGACCCTGAAATTCCATCTGTAAAACCAGATCAACAACCGGGGCAGATTCCGCAAAATCACAACTATCCCGCGCCGCCGATGGCCGCGATCCCAATGCCAACTCCGCAATCCCAGACAATTACACCCCCAGCTCCTCCCAGCCCAATTGGAGTGACACCTGCTGCACAGACCCAACAGCGGATTGATAATGGAGCTCGTTCCAATAATATCTTTGGAACGTGGTAAATACTGACATCTGCTTGCCCACTTAAAAAAGTAGAGGTAGATTTGTCCAATGCCCTATTTGTTAATATTCATTGCTACTTTTTTTTTTCGTGCATTTTTTGCACTTAACGTTGGATTGATTGACGATGAGGCCTATCATTGGTCTTGGTCAAAGGTCCTTATGTTATCCTATTATGATCACCCAGGAATGATTGCATGGTTAAACCATACTGCTACAAGTATTTTTGGGGATACGGTTTTTGCGATACGGCTCACTTCATTTATATTTTATACTTTAACAATAGTATTTTCTTGGAAATTGGCAGAAGACCTTTTTGATCGGCGTGTGGCTTTTTTTGTCAGTCAGCTGGTACTATGGACACCATTTTGGGGTTTTGGAGGCTATGTGAATGCTCCGGAACCTGTGTTTTTTTTCTTTTGGATTTTTTCAGCTTGGGTATTTTGGCAAAGTGTTCGCCCAGACGATAGGCGTTGGTCCATTAAAATTGCATGGCTAATATTGGGTGTTAGTATGGGCCTTGGCTTGAATTCAAAATTTATTATGGCGATGCTTGCTTTTGGTTTCGGCGTGTTTCTTCTGGGTACCCCCGGTTATAGGAAAATGTTACTGTCACCTTGGCCTTGGGTCGGCGTCTTAGTTGCCACTTTAATTTGTTTGCCTATATTTATTTGGAATGTCGATTATGACTGGCCGGGATTTAGATATCAATTTCATGGTCGCCATACCGGAGCTGGCTTTTCCGTCGAGCGTTGGTTGGAATGGTTTGGCACTCAGTTTATATTTTACACACCACCGATTTATACTCTAATTTTAGCAGCGATAGCATTCGCAATTAAACGATTTCACGAGCTTCGATTTCGTTTTTTGCTTTCACTGTTTTTACCCAGTTTCCTAGTTTTTTATAGTCAGCCTTTATTTGCGGACTATAAACCGCATTGGTCAGGACCAGCCACACTTTTTATAGTAATGATCGTAGGTTATTTATTTTACAATGGTCTTGAATTCTTTGATAGAGAATGGATGAAACCTAAAAGCCGCAATTGGCTGACTAGTTTCCTGGTTTTCTTCATTCCATTGAATATATTGATTTACACTCCGTTCGTATACCCCTATTTGCCAAAACTTCATAGATTGGTAAGTTCTTCGCCCTGGGATACTCGCAGCGATTTATCAAATGAATTTTTTGGTTGGCCCGATGCCGGTGCAAAAATGTTAGAGCGGCAAAGGCAAATACATTCCGATAGCGGAAAGAAACCATTTCTTGCTGCCATTCGATATGAAACCACAGCACAAGCTATTTGGGGCACCAAAGAAAATGTAGTTATGCTAAATAAATTTGTAAGCCACTATACGGTGATACAAAAGAAACACAACACTATTGAAGCCCTGATTGGCACGAATAGCTTAATTATCACGACGGAAAAATACGCCGATGATCCAAATGAGTTTGCCGATTTTGATCGCTGTCAAAAAGAAGAATTTAAATTCTATCGTGAAGACGAACTCGCGCGTACTTTTTATTTTTGGTATTGTGAAAACTTTAAGGGAATTAAATATATTTAATTTCTTCGATGGTTAAGAAATCTTCTTCCCCGTTTGGTTTTAGAAATCGAAATTCATCGTCTTTCTTTTTACCTAAAAGAGCCGAAGCCAAGGGCGAACGCCAAGAAATTCTGTTTTGTTTTAAATCAAATTCGTCTTCGCCTACGATTTGATAAGTAAACCGCTTTCCGTCTTCATTTGTATAGGTCACGGTGGCCCCAAAAACTATTTTATTTGTTTGAATTTCAGCTACATTGACAATTTCAACGGCATCCAATCGATCCATCAAAAACTTCAATCGACGATCAATTTCTCTAAGTCTCTTCTTGCCGTATTGATAATCCGCATTTTCTGAACGATCGCCATTGCTGGCAGCCCAGGACACGGTCTCGACAAGTTTAGGACGTTCGCCGTGAAATAGGTCGTTGTATTCTTGTTTAAGCGATTCAGCGCCCTTTGGAGTGATATAATTTTTGTCCGACGTTTTTGCCACAAGCCCTCTTAGTAAGGCTCGTACTTTAGCCTCATAACTTTGGTCTGTCTAGTCGTGAGCTTCACTTTCTGAGACCCTGGTCTGAGGTCTCTGGACCTTAATATTTCTATGGAATTGTCCGACCAAATAACGTTAGAGAACTTAAACATTTCAGGAACTTAATTAATGAAGTTTCAGTTACGAAGATTATTCTGGGCATTTTTTCTTTCGGGAAGTTGTTTCCTGTCGACCTACCTATGGTCAAAATCCCTAGTAAAAGCAGCAGCCGACAGCACATCAGAAAAACTGGCGCAGGTAACGTTCACCGCAGAAGATTCAAGGAAGAAACTATCATCAACCTTGCAGTGGTTGCCTTTGGAAACGGGTGATTTTCTTTATGACGGCGATACAATTCGAACCTCTGATCGCAGTGAAGTTCAGATTAATTTCAACGATGGTCGGTCGATCAAAGTGGATTCAAATTCAACGTTTGTAATTCAAAAATCGAACGATGAAATATCTTTGGATCTAAAAGAAGGAAGTGTATTTGTAGATGCGAAATCACTCACTGAAACCAAGGCCTCGTCACAGTTAGTCGTTATAAGCGACAAAACCAAATTGGATCTAAATGGCGCCAAGGCCCAGATCTCAAAAAGCAAAGACATGAAAACCCAACTTAATATTATCGAGGGTAAAACGAAAATTCGCGATAGCAGTGGAAATTTCAAGGATCTAACATCTGGCCAAGCGGTTACATTAGATAAAAAAGAAGTTCAGATTAAAGAAGAAATTAAAATTATTTCGCCAAGTATCACCAAGGAAAATGATAAAACTACTCTCATTGCTTATATCGACCCAGACGCCGACTCTACGGTATCTTTTAGATGGAAAGGCATGCCAAAATCGGACGAATCAGTGCTAGTCATAGGCGACACGAAAAAAACGATGAAAGAAAAAGAACTAGTCAGTCCGGGCAAAGAAAACGTAAACACGATCTTATCTCCAGGAACCTATTACTGGCAATTATCCTCTAGAAATCCAACTACAAAACGAAATACCTACGAATCCTCTGTTTACAAGCTTCAAGTAATGAGTCGTTTTTCAGCACTTGTATTAGCACCGAAAAATGAAGAAGTTATCATTTATGACTTGGTCCCACTGAACGTAACTCTTAGATGGCAGAAACCATCCGCATTTAAGAGTCTATTTTTAGAAGTTTCTAAATCACCTACTATGGGTGCCGACTTTATTGTACCAAGCCGCAATGTCAGTAACGCTCAAGATTTTACTTTAAAAATAGGGGCCGAAGGCGACTTTTACTGGAGAATCGCCACTAAATATGAAGATATGGAGCGGCCAATATATACGAAAATTCAAAAATTTCGTGTAATCAAAAAAGAGCCTCCAAAACCGCCACCGGTTCTGACCTGGGTCAATACTTTGGAAAAGCAGTACTATCTTGATAAACCAGCAATCAAGTTGAATTGGGACGCTCTTTCTAGAAAGGACGAAATAGCTAAATGGAAAGTTGAACTCTTTAATGCTCAAGCAAAAAGTATTCTTGTTCGGGAACAACCTGGATTTTCATTTGTGAATGATCAAGTACTACCGGGAAGTTACAAAGCGGTTGTCGAGGCCTTTGATAAAAATGGTGTGAGCCTTGGAAAATCACAGCCAAAGCCAATTGAGATTTTAGAAATGCCTTTACCTAAAGCCCCTACCGTAAACACTCAAAATGTTAAGAAAAATCAAAATACCAATAAATATTATTTTGAAAATGGCGTCGTAAGTTTACAATGGGATTTTCAACCGGTTGCCAAGTCTTACGAAGTTGAAATATTTAGCCCCGTTTCAAACAAAATGGAAAAAGTACCGGCGACTAAGAATTCGCTTCAGTATAGTGGTTCGGCCACAGGTCTAAATCCTGGGGCCTATCAGGTTAAAATAACACCGATCGACCAATATAGCCGACGTGGCCCGTCCAGCGAAACATTTGAATTTGAAGTCCCCAATTTTACAACAATGTCCGCGCCCAAACTTAAAAACTTAAATATTAAACAGAGTGGCCAATGATTCACATCTGCCTAGTCCTTTTAAGCTTAATGAGTTTTACGGCTTCAGCAAAGGAAGACTACAAAAAAGTAATTTCATTTGAATGGGATCCAGTTGTCGGGGCCAAACGGTATCAAGTCCAATTCACGAATCAAAAAAACAATGCAGAACTTGTAACAGATTTTTTTACCGAAACAAATACCTACACCGGCCCAATTCCGCCTGGAATTTACAAAATGAAACTTCGATCGCTGGACTATAGAAATGTCCCTGGAATTTGGAGCGAAGAAGTCGCCTTTCCAGTCCTTTTGGACAAAGTAGACGTCGTTCAACCTGCCCAAAAAGCAATGGAATTAAAATCTTTGAATTCAGACACCGACGAAGTCTCCTTCGAATGGAAGGAAGTTTTAGGAGCTGACAAATACTCGTTAAAAATTCGGGACGCTGAAACCAATACAGAAATTTTAGAACAAACAGTGGCCGATTTTAAACTGGTGGTCAGTTTGCCGGTTGGAAAAAAATATATCTGGTCTGTGGTGGCACAAGACAGTGCCGATCTACGTAGCGAAGCAGAAACAACAGGCGAAATTACTTTTTTTGGAAAAAAACTCGATACACCTAAAATTAGCGCTCCTGAAACTGAATTTGTCCGCGAGGTTTCTTGGGCGCAAGAACCCTTGGTTCAAACGTATTCCATAGAACTACAAAAATATGTGCCGTCCACAAAAAAATGGCAGCGCCTTGTTCAAGATGCTAACTTCGTCGGAAGTAAAATCGTAATTGATTCCAAATGGCCTGGCGGCAATTACCGAGTCATGGTTCAAAGCCTTGCGAAACTACGCCCAAGTTCTGACAAATCTGTTTTAAATTTTAAAGTCAAAACAGGAGATCGATCGCCCACTGCCGAGTACACCTATGTTCTAAAAAAATCGATTGATCGTATCAATGGATGGTACGGAATTGCTAGCTGGTTTGTGTCTATGATCAATTACTCGTCATCGTATAAAGGACTCAATCCTAAATATAGTATTTTAGGTGGGACTGGCAGGCTCGGCGCCGGTTGGTTCAAAGAAGGCAATCCTTGGGGCTTTTCTGGAGTTGTGGATATCAGCGGATTCCTAAAGGACGAAGCTAATAAAAGTTCATTTATTTACAATTCTATGTACCTCGATGGAATTTACAGAACAACAGTCAGAGGCACCGATGAGTTTCGTGTCAAAGCCGGAACATTTTACAAAGAAGTCCCGCAGACATTGGCCGATATCGGCGAGATCTCGACTTATTTCAATTCCAACAATCGATCGCTCAGTGGTTTCAAAGGAACCAACAATCAAAATGTCTCAATGGTCGGACCTCATCTTGGTCTAGAATACTGGTTTTCACTGACACCAAAAGTGGGACTTCAAATAAATTCGAATTGGTTTTATTCAATGTCAGCTGTCAAACTACCAAACAACGGCAAAGGCTTTGTTCCATCTGTTTCTGATGAATATGGCGTCCTGGGTAGCTACAAAATGACTCCGAAATTTACTGGGCTACTGGGACTAACCTATAAAAAAGATCAAGTAAAATACAAAGACGAAAGCACCACGACGGCTTTCAATTTACCTTCAGCTAACTCTGAGTACAGCAGCAATACGAATGTCGATACCAGTGTGCATGGTTTCTTTTTCAGTTTATTTGCGGAGTATCAATTTTAAAGGAATAATTATGAGAATACCGATATCAATTAAACTTATAGTCATCACAGTTTTGCTGTTGATCGGAGTCACGATACCCGTGACGATAAAGACGTCCGAGATCACCAGCGGAAAGCTAATTGAATTTCAACAAGACAACAATTTGGCTTTGGCCATGGGTAAAGCTCGGGAACTTAATCAGCTTTTTAACAATTTAAAGGACAAAGCGGCCCTTAATGGTCGACTGTTACAAAGTTGGAAAGAAACGGGAACGACCGGCAGCAGTTATCAACAAGATTTTGAGACCAATTTCAAACTTGATAATTCACTTTTAGGAATCGAAGTTGTCAAATTTGAAAATGATGCACGTAAAGTCCTGGGAAACAGCTACAAAGGGGCTTTGGAAGCAAAGGTTTCTGAATACCGCAAGCGCACCCCTATCCCTGAGGCCGATGTCAAAGCCGGAAACATGGTCATCTTGAATAGCTCTATGGAAAATTCCGATCCCATTATCACGATCGCGCTTCCTTTAATTCGAACCAATTCAGTTATCACGCACTATGTAATTGCCGATATCGACCTTTCACTGATTCAAAAGACAATGTCGGACAATGGCCTGAATTTATTTTTTATCACCGATAAAAACGGAATCGTGTTGGGCCACAGAGATGAAACTCTTGCGGTTAAAAAAGAGAACTTATCTACAAATGAGATTGTTTCCGTTGCACGCCAAAGCGGTATGGCTTCGGGGATGAAATATTTAAAACAATCCTCAAAACAAAAGGCGTTGTACGCTGCCTTTGCAAAATCCACTTTTGGCCCGATCGTGTTTTCTTTAGTTGAAGAAGAGAAAATTCTTGTGGTAACCAAAGAATTGAAAAACAACATTATCCAAATTGTCGGCTATTTTTTATCGTTTACTTTACTTTTAGTTTTCGTTTTCTCGATGACGTTGACCTCCCCTCTTGAAACTTTAACCAATCTTATTAACTTAGTTTCTAAGGGGAATTTTGATGTGCACGCTGCTAAACAAGTAAAATCACTTTTCAAAGACGAAGTTAAAGAATTAGCGATTGCTTTTGATTCGATGACCGAGGGGCTCAAAGAAAGGGACAAAGTTAAAAATTTATTTAATAAGTTCCATGGCTCGAGTGTTACGGAAGACTTAATGAAAAAAGACGTCAGCATTGGAGGTCAGTCCAAAGATGTCATCGTATTTTTTAGCGATATTCGCGGCTTTACCGCTTATTCAGAAAAGCGAAAACCAGAAGAAGTCGTCGGTATGCTAAACGAATATTTTGCCGTGATGGTTAAAATCATCAATGCCAATGGTGGAATCGTCGACAAATTTATTGGCGATGCGATTATGGCTGTTTGGGGCGTTCCTAAATCCACTCCTAAAGATGCTCACAATGCAGTCAAAGCGAGTTTAGAAATGCGCCGGGCTCTGGCAGACCTCAATGAAAAACGAATGAGCCGCAAAGACCCACCTATCAATATCGGAATGGGCCTGCATGCAGGTTCAGCTATTTCTGGAACCATCGGTTCGGATGAACGGATGGAGTACACTATTATTGGAAACACAGTGAATACTGGATCACGAATAGAATCGTCTACTAAAGCGTTTGGTTCAGATTTGCTAATTAGCGACACGGTCCTAGAAAAAATTGGAAACGCATTCCTAACTGAATATGCCGGTTCCGCTGAGGTAAAAGGCCGCACTGATCCCCTAAAATTACATAAAGTTCGCGGCATGAAAAATGCGGCGGGTGAATATGAAATTGTGGTGACTCCCTATTCAGACTACGAACCAGAACACGCCGACAAAGTGAAGATTGCGGCGTAAATTCAAAGTCTAGTCAGATCGAGCGTTACTTATAATCTTCAACCATTTCTCCTTCGAGTTCGAAGCTGGCATCGCCATACATGGATTTTTTTGTAACTAAATTGAGCTTACCATGAACCCAAATTGGTCCGTAAGGAACTTCCGCTTTTTTGCCAGGCTTCATTTTTACATACACCATTTGATTTGGTGGGGGTGCCGGAACGTGAATACACGCTTGCGGTGTAGGTACGAGTAAAAATTCTGAAACTTCATGTTGAGAATCTTCAAGTGGCACCATAAAGCCAGGAATTTTAACTTCAAGACCACTGAATTTAGTCAAAGTAGCCGGCGCTTTTCCTGTAATATAATCCAGTTCACCTAGCACACGCCAATCCACTTCAACGCCTGCAGCCCCGCCTTGGTTCTTTTTAACAAAGAAAACAACCAATCCACCAAGAATAAACGCAACGAGGGCACCACTGATACCATACCATAATTTTGACTTCTGAAACATACTCTACTGGGATACCTATTATTATCGACTGTGTCGAGCAAAAATCATTTTGAGTTAGTGAATAAACAGAATAAACTCCTAACATGCAAAGAGTACGCGGAACGCAAGATTGGCTAGAGCAAGAAAGTGGATATTTTAGAAAAATGGAGAGTGTCTTTTTTGAAAAAGCACGACGATTCGGCTTTGGTGAAATACGCACACCGATGTTTGAACACTCGGACGTTTTTCATCGTACATTAGGTGAAACTTCCGATGTCGTCAGCAAAGAAACCTATACGTTTAGAGATCGTTCGGATGAATCGCTGACCCTGCGACCCGAAGGCACCGCGGGGATAGCCCGGGCTTTTATTTCCGAAGGGCTATCGCAAAAAATTCCATTGAAATTATATTATTGTGGCCCGATGTTTCGCTATGAAAGGCCTCAAAAAGGACGTTTAAGACAGTTTCACCAAATAGGCATTGAAGTGTTGGGAATTGAATCGTATTTAATGGATATAGAGTGCTTGCAGCTAGGATATGAACTTTTAAAATCCATTGGTATTGAACGCAAGTGCACTTTGCAACTTAACACCCTTGGTGATCTTGAATCTCGAGCCCAATACCGCGCTATTTTAGTTGCCTACTATGAGAAATTTAAAAATGAATTGTCTGCGGATTCTAAAATCAGATTAGAGCGCAATCCCATGCGAATTTTGGATTCTAAAGACGAAGCTGACAAAAAAATAAACGCGACAGCCCCCAAACTTGTTGACTCTTTGAATGACCAGTCAAAGAAATATTTTGATTCGCTTTTGAATACCTTGAATGCCTTGGCAATTCCCTACACTGTTTCATCGCAATTGGTTCGTGGTTTAGACTATTACACCCACAGTGTATTTGAATTTGTAACCACAGAATTGGGAGCCCAAGGGACTGTTTTAGCCGGCGGACGCTATGATGGTTTGATTGAAACAATGGGCGGACCAAAAACACCCGGAGTTGGCTGGGCGGCCGGTGTTGAACGGCTAGTTGAATTGGCTGACAAATCCTTTCTTACTGATGATCTAAAATTAATAGCCATTATTCCAGCAGACGAAGCGGGCGAAATTGAATCTTTGCGTTTAGCTGATAAACTTCGCTCAGAAACTCAGTATAAGGTCGAAGTAATTTATGGTGGCAATGTTGGAAAAAAAATGAAAAAAGCGTCTAATAAAAACGCTCTTTACACAATGATTATTGGTTCTAATGAAGTCGATAAAAAAGAATACGCACTAAAAAATATGGCTACGGGCGAACAGGTAAGTTTAAAGCTTGAAGCTTTGATCCACCAATTGAAATCCTAAAAAATATTGGGCGGCCTAAACGAGTCAGACTGCTATTGCATGCTAAGAGTCAAATCTCTGCCCGTCCTTATTTTGCGTAAAAAGCGGGGCAGGAATTCGAAACTAGTCGTGAAGTTACAACCATCGGAGTAACCGTTAATTTATCTGCTTTGGTATTTCGACGAGCATAAAAGTCAGAAACAGATTCTTGAAAATTGGGCATTCCAGAACTTAATAATCTTTCACGCATAATTTCCAAGTTGGAAACTTCTTGTTCATTTAGAGATGCATTTTGAGTGGTCACCCATCTTGGTACGACAACCGCAAATGCCTGCCCTTTAAACTTCTGATTGGTAGCGGTCAAAACTCGATCACCACTTGTACCCCACCAAACTTTAGCGATGTAGGGCAAATGGGACTTTGGAATATTAGCCAGACGCGAATGAAATTCTAACGTTTTGTATTTCGAAAGTTTTGCAATTTCTTTGACCGCGGCCGCAATACCAGAATCATTGGCATTGCCGATTTTATCAATGTTGATTACTGGAATTCCCGTTTTTTCATCGATTATTCGAGCCATTTCTTGATGAGCATGGGTTCCATCTGTAATGATAACGTCGGGAATATTATCTTTTAAGTACGCTTTGATAAATTGCTCTCTATATTCATTGGTCAATTCTAAAACTTTGTCCCAATCTTTTTGACTGGCGCCTTCCATCGCAAAAGGAACCGTTTGGATGACAGAGTACTTTTCACCCACGCCCATGTCTTCCATCAGTGCATTTAAATACTGCCCGCGCGCCCCGGTCGAAGCACGTGATGTTAACCAAGAATCATAGCCGTCTGGATCTGCTAAAATTAAAACTTTAGAATCTTTTAAAGGACCCCGTCTATGACCATAAGCTCCTTCATTTGGATGGGATTTTATATAAAAAGCATCTATCCCTTGAGCATCCGTCATATCCGATTTCATAGCTCCAATTTTATTCATGTCAAGAGCCCGGATAATTTTCATATACCGAGGACCAGGGCCACGATCACTTAAAAACCGATCATTTGTTCTGGCTCGATCGTTAAATAAATTAGCCGGGTCAATCACTGTGCCTGGCAAAGCACGACGCAAGGATTCAATTTGTTTTGGGTCGATCATGGCCGCTTGGTCTCGAGTGCCCAATACGACTACATCAGGTTTTAATCTAAAGGCATCTGATTTATCCTTCATACGGCCGCCCGGGGTGCCGTCGGCGTAATAATCTATGGGAATTGGTGTGCGGCCATAATCGTAATCAATTCCTTTTGCAAAATTATTTTCAACGCCTTCAT
>JAYTTH010000380.1:0-4530 GCA_043745515.1 Pseudobdellovibrionaceae bacterium
TTTTTTTCTAATTTCTTTTTATCTTGCGAATTCATATTAAAATAGTATAATATACTAATATAAAGGGCAACTACCAAAAGAGGTTATAAATGAAAAAAAATCTAATTTTTCAACAGCTACTCGATTCTGCCACTTGGACTTACACTTATTTGCTAGCGGACTCTGCTTCAAAAGAAGCGGTTCTGATTGATACAGTTATTGAAAACGTCGAACGCGATCTAAAGCTTATCGATGAGCTGGGTTTGAATCTTAAATATGTCCTTGATACCCATATTCACGCAGACCATGTGACGGGTTCGGGAAAAATCAGAAACTTACGGGCCGTCAAAACGGCAGTTCCTAAAAATGCAAATGTTCCTTGCGCAGATATTAATCTAACTGAAGGGGATGAAATAAAATTTGGATCTTTTACTATTAGTGTATTAGAAACTCCGGGTCATACAAACGCTTCATTAAGTTTTATCTGTGAAGACATGGTTTTTAGTGGTGATGCGCTTTTAATTCGCGGAACCGGAAGGACAGACTTCCAAAGTGGATCGGCTGCGGACCTCTTTGACAGCATCACTCATAAGCTTTTTACGCTTCCCCGAGAAGCAAAACTATATCCCGGTCATGATTATAATGGTTTTACATCATCAACTATTGAATCTGAGATCAGGCATAATCCTCGTGTCGGCGGAGGGCGAACCAAAGAAGATTTCATAAAAATTATGAGCGAATTAAAACTACCTTATCCAAAAAAAATCGATGACGCACTTCCTGCAAATCAGGCCTGCGGAAATGTGGGCGGAAATAAGATTGCTGAAGCTTTTGAAACCATGTCGTCAGTCGATACGAAAGCAAACTTGGATGAAATGTTAATAGTAGATGTTCGAGGACTCGATGAGTTTAACGGAGAGCTAGGGCATATCCAAGGAGCGCGCCAAATTAAGCTGGGGCCAGACTTAAGGAATTTTCTAGATGGATACGATCGCAATGAGAAAATATTTTTCGTCTGTCGTTCGGGCCAGCGTTCGTCCGAGGCATCAAAGTTAGCAGTAGATATGGGATATCAAAAGATATGGGATATCAAAAGGTAGCGCACCTTGGTGGCGGTATGATTGGCTGGAACAAAAATAAACTTCCCGTAGAAAAATAGAGGTTGGCATGAACGAATATTTAACAGCTCTTTTTGGCGGTGCGCTTATTGGTTTATCCGTATCACTAATGCTGCTCTGGAACGGTCGTGTCACCGGTATCAGTGGTATTGTCTACGGTGCTACGATCAAACCAGCTAAGAACGACAAAGCTTGGCGGTGGTATTTTATTGTTGGCTTGCTTACGGGTGGGTTGTTACTAAAACTTATTTATCCAAAAGCATTTAGTGAGGACATGCAAACTCAATCTTGGACTGTTATAATTGCGGGGTTATTAGTTGGGTTCGGCACGGCACTTGGAAATGGTTGTACGAGCGGGCATGGAGTATGCGGAATCAGTCGACTGTCACCACGATCAACTTTAGCGACTCTGACCTTTATTGGCGCTGGCGTATTTGCTGTATTCATTTTCCGACAATTCGGAGTTTTGCCATGAAAAATAATTTCGCAGCCTTTATCGCGGGAATTGTTTTTGCTTTGGGATTAGGTATTTCTGGCATGACCCGTCCAGAAAAGGTGATTGGCTTTTTAAACATTTTTGGGACTTGGGATGCCTCCTTGGCGTTTGTAATGGCCGGAGCCATTGGCGTTCATGCCGTAGCTTATCGCCTGATTCTACGCCGTAAGACGCCATTATTTTCGAAAGAATTCTACGTACCGAGTTCAAGAGAATTAACTCCGTCACTAATCATTGGAGCGATTGTTTTTGGAATTGGGTGGGCACTTGCGGGTTACTGTCCAGGGCCAGCTATTACTTCCCTTGCAAGTTTTCAGCTTCGTCCACTGATGTTTATAGTCAGTATGGTTCTAGGAATGACTTTTTTTCGCATATACCAAGCACTATTGAACAAAAGGCGGCGCTAGTGGAAATACTTGGATATTTTGCTGCACTGATCATGGGTTTATCTTTAGGGTTGATCGGGGGCGGTGGCTCGATTCTGACTGTTCCCATTCTTGTTTATCTTTTTGCACAAAATCCCTTAGTAGCCACCACAGGCTCACTTTTTGTTGTAGGTTCGACCGCGTTGGTGGGCGCGATATCTAGCGCACTAAAAAAAATGATCGACTTCAAAATAGGTTTTTTATTTGCTATTCCGAGCTTTGTTGGTGTTTTCGCGGCTAGACATTTTTTACTACCAAATCTACCAGAAATTATTTATTCGCAGCACGGAATTTTATTAACGAAAGCGCTGCTCGTGATGGGTGCCTTTGCGATCCTTATGGTTCTAGCATCACACGCAATGATTCGCTCTGGTGGCTCAGCGGACACTCAATCTAAAGAAAAACCTGCTGGTCTTTTTCAGATTGGCTATCACGGCTTTATTGTTGGAATAGCGACAGGTTTTGTCGGTGCCGGCGGAGGATTTTTGATAATACCTGCGCTTGTCATTTTGTTGAAGCTCCCAATGAAAATTGCAGCCAGTACATCTCTTGCGATCATTGCCACTAATTCACTCTTTGGATTCATGATAAGCGCGAATCAGCAGTCTTTAGACTGGAATGTGTTGTTGATCATTTCCGGGATTGGTGTAGTCGGTATTTTTGTTGGACAAATGCTCAGCGCTTCTGTCGACGAGAAAGCGCTGAAAAAAAGTTTTGGGTATTTTATTTTACTTGTTGGTACAATTATTCTAATCGATCAGCTTATGAAATTGCACTAAAAAGTTAGTTATTCAATTTGCAAAAATTTGCTCAAACTGATTTTGAATGACTACGACTAACCATTGATCATTTTCCCCTCGATGATTTGGGTGGGATGCTACTGGGAATATTGGTGGGGGGAATTGTATGGCTATTCTTTCGCACAAGATTTTGCCAAAATGTCGTATTGAAAATCAATAAGCGACTTAACTTATGAGAAGACAAAGTGCTTGTGTCGTTATTTTCTCAGGGCTAGCGTCTTTTAAATCCGCAATAGATAAAATTTTGAGTTCGCCCCGTAGGGGTATGATGTTCAGTCTCAAAACATCGTATATTTGTGAAATATTTTTCAAATTGTTGTTTTAATTCAGCCTCTGAATATTGAGATATAGAAAGACCGCTGCATTTCTCAGGACCTGTTTTAGAAAAAGTGCTTACAATAAGAAATCCGTCAGGTGAAATAGCTGTGCTGGCGATTTTTAAATACGCTTCAATATCTTCTTTAGTTGTTAAAAAATGAAAAGTCGCTCGATCATGCCACAGTTTATATTTTTCTTGCGGAACAAATTGAATGATATCGGAAGTAATAAATTTTAGATTTTTAGCTTTTTCACCTAAGCGTGTTTTTAATTTCTCCAAAGCAACTGATGAAATATCAAGAATAGTAATATTTTTAAATTCAGCATCAATAAGATGATCAACCAAGCGCGACTCTCCGCCGCCTATATCAATTATCTTATCATGAGCAAATAAATCTAATTCAGCAATTAATGTTAATGATTGAGTTGGAACTTTTTGATGCCAACTTAGATCTTCTTGCGATTTGTTTTTATAAACATTGTCCCAATAATTTGGATTCATACTAAAGAATTGTCACAGACTTCACTGATGGTCGTCAAATAACTTTATGATTACAAATATACATTTAACATGAGCCACCAAAAATCAGTGGCTTCTTGTCCAGAAGCTTTTTCTTTGCCGAGATAGCTCATTAACTCAAAGTGTGGATAAGGTAGCCACTGAATACCAGGGCCGTAGCTGTCATATCTTGTGGTTTCATCAGAGCTATCTAAAAAACTTCTATCGAATTGACCAAAGACAGTAAGACCTTTTGTAATTTCATAGCCTAGGCGATGAAAAGTTGCATAGCCGTTTTGTGATGATGAAGTAGATTTGATTTTTTTCTGTTGATAGAAAACTTCTGAGTCTAGATAAAGATCTTTACTGAACGACCAAATCCAATAAGGGCCTATGACGGTACGATCATAAAGTGTTTGTCCACCGATAAAGCCACTGAGACCTATTTTTGAATCATTACCAATAAAAAAAGATTCGTTAACTGCAAAGCCTTTATCTTTTATTGCGGAACCTTCGGTTGGGCTATCAGAAGTCAGTGATAAAATTGTCGAAGTCTTTTCAGTAATAAGGCTAGCTTCAAGATTGTAGCTTTCTGACCCCTGGTCCCAGCCAAGCCCTCTGCGAGTGGCTGTTACGTGATCTGGTCCATTAAGACCAAATGAAAACATAAATTTGCCTGCACGAACGGCCCAATTATCGTTAGGTCTATAAAGTACATAATGTCTTCTTGAAAAAAGCTGATTAAGATCTTTTGACTGACTAGGATCTTTTGCTCTGTATCCGGCAGTGGCAATAATAGCAAATTTTTCTGTATCAACACCAGTTTCAAAATCAGCCTGCATTGGAATAAATTGGGCTTTTTCAACAGTTGGTGTATTTCGTCTTGTTTGTACTC
>JAYTTH010000381.1:0-4529 GCA_043745515.1 Pseudobdellovibrionaceae bacterium
ACGCGCCACGGAAAATAGAGAAAAGTAAAACTAATTAGGCTCCGTTTTAACTCGGTAACCCACGCCTCTAATTGTTTCAATGCGATCTCCCCAAATTCCTAATTTTTTTCTTAACCCAAAAACATGAGTGTCAATTGTCCTGCCAATAACATTGACGCCTTCCCCTTGGATATTTTCAATAAGCTGGTCGCGAGTCAACACCCGTCCTTGGTTCTGAATCATTATCCCCAATAGCTTAAATTCGCTGGGTGTTAAATGCAATTTTTCATTTAGTAAAGTGACCTCGTACGTATGAAAATTGATAAAAAGCGGTCCAATTTGCATTTCATCTGGAGTCTCTATGTTTTCTTTCTTTGGTACGCGACGGATAACCGCCCGCACTCGCGCAAGCAATATCGAAGGATCAAATGGCTTGGTCAGATAGTCATCTGCTCCACTTTCTAAACCGAGGACTATATCAGCCGGTTCCGTTTTGGCAGTTACCATCAGCACGCGACTTTCTATGCTTTTGTCTTTTAGGTAACCCAATAAATCTACACCGCTCAGCCCGGGCAACATCCAATCAAGTAAAATCAAATCAAATTTTTTCTTTTCCAATTGCTCAATCGCATCGGACACATTGTCACATTCGGTGACTTTGTACCCTTGGCGCAGCAAATGAAGCGCGATCAATTCGCGAATTTCAGTTTCATCTTCTACGACTAAAATACTAGGATCCAGATTTGCCACCATGTCGGATATCGCTGCCCGTGTAGGCGAAAATGACGTCTTCTGCGATGTTGGTTGCATGGTCACCTAACCTTTCAAAGTTGCGGGCAATTAAAATCAAATCAAGACTCGCATCGACATCGTCTGGGTTTTTTTTCATATGTTCACAGAGATCTCGAAAAACTTTATTTTTTAAGGAATCAACTTCATCGTCCATTACCATTATTGCCTTGGCGGCCACAGCATCCCCACGCACAAAGCAATCAAGGGATTTTTTTACCATACTTCGAACAAATTCGCTCATATCAGAAATCATACTGACTTGTTTTAGTTCTTTGCGAGCCAGGTAATCTTGGGTGGTGTAAGCGATATTGGTGCACTGATCGCCCATCCGCTCTAAATCCGTATTTATTTTTAAGATCGACAAAATGATTCTTAAGTCTTTGGCCACCGGGCTTTGTTTGGCCAATATATTTAAGCAGCATTCATCAATCTTAACTTGGTCTTCATTAATTCTATTTTCAATTTGATGAATATTTTTTAACTTGCTTGGATTTCGATTCAAAAGCGCTTCAGTGGCTTCGAATAATGCAAGTTCTACACTGCCAGCCATAATCAATATCAATCGTTTGGCTTCATCGATTTGAGTGTCTAACGCTCGTTCCAAAAAGTACTCCATGTGTTTTAGTTATCGAAATTTGTCGATTTTGTAAACCGGCTAAGCTTCAGGTTCACGGCCCTAACAAAAATCTAACATACTTTAAGGAAAAATCTAGAGTTCAAATTGATTGAAAGTTAAAAAATCTGACGTAATCCAATAAAAGCATATTCCCGCTCGGGCGACTGTTTTGAATGCAGTTCTTTATATTCAGTTTTGGTGTAACCAACTAAGAACGAACGCAGGTTGTCTTTAAGGATCATGGCCACATTTACTGATTCGATTTCGTCTTTTTTTACATCTGTATAGGGATCTAAATAGTCTTTCCTAAGCAAAAACTGCATTTCAGAGTCGACTTTCAGCAAAAGCCACCCTGAAAGCCCCTGACCTTGAACGACAGACTCTGGATAAAGGCTTCCATCCCAAGATTCAGCCCGCTTATAGGCAACGGTCGCGTTGCTTAGTTCTTTGGATTTTAAGGCTTCAAAGCCAATATCCACAAAGGACGATTTCCATGCGATTCGCGCTAAATCTCGTTCTTTTACATTAAATGGCTTTTCATATTCGTCATAGGCGCCGCGGATGCTTAAGGCTGAAAAATGAAAACTTGAATCATCGTAGACAACAGTCAGGTAAATGTCTTTTTCTGGACCCGCTTCTTTTTGAGTATTTTCTTCGCCATTAAACACTCCGAGTGAAAAATCTAGGCAGGCGCTGACCACGTAATGAATCTCTAAACCAATATCAGCATCGGGCAAATAGTTATAACGATTAGCAAATGCTTTAAATTCGGGAACTAAATCGTAGTCTAACAGATTTTCGTTCGTGTCTAAATAAGTGCTTTTGACTAGGCCGTAGCGAACAAGCCACGTGTCATCATCGGATCCCCATTCATAAAATGCGCGAACAAGATCGAACTGTTGTTTTTTGGAATCCTTACTTCGCGTATCAGCTAATTGTCCCTGAAAATAAACGGAAGCGTTGGCGTCCATTTGAAATTCTGCAGATAATTTTAGTGATGGAACCGTAAAACTCACTTGCCCACGTTCTGAGGTCGGTTTTGATCCCACTTTTGTAAGAAGATCAATTTCACCTTCCGTCTGCCAACTTTCGGAGTTTGCTAGATAGGGAATCAGAACAATGAATACAATCGAAATGAAATTTCGCATGAAAATCGGCTCCTTGAAGTCTTTACATCGAACACTAATTGGTCAATACTGTCAAACATGGGGCAAATCATTTCTGCAATCGATATCGGTTCAAATGGAATTCGAATGATAATTTCAGAAGTGCACTATGATTCGTCCACCAAAACTCAAATTCTAAAAGAAATTAAAAAAATTCGCTCGCCCATCCGATTGGGAAAAGAAGTGTTTCTTGATAAACCGATTTCCCAGCAAACTTTGAACGAGTCCGTTGAGACCTTTGAACATTTTCGCAATATCAACCAAAAATATCGGGTACAGCATTGCCGATGCGTGGCCACCAGTGCGCTGCGGGAAGCCAGCAATAAGCACGAATTTATTGATAAAGTGTCTCGCAAAAGTGGAATAAAAGTCGAAGTGATCGATGGCATTGAAGAAGCGCGATTAATTTACCAAGCCGTCAGCCGGGAAGTCGAACTTAAAGACAAGCGCTGTGTTTTGATTGATGTTGGTGGCGGCAGTGTAGAAGTAACCCTTTCTGAAAATTCAAAAATGCTACATACAGAATCGTTTCCGATGGGCACGGTTCGTGTTTTAGATCAATTGATCAAACGGAAACTCAATGAAGCCAATTTAAAGGTTGTCATCGGTGATTTTATTAGACCTGTCTTCGATTTTATCGATAAACACAAATTCCAACATAATATTGATTTTGCGATTGGCACTGGTGGAAATTTGGAATGTATGGCTCGATTGAAATGGGATTTGCTGAAGAAATCATCGAATACATTTATTACTCTGAACGAGCTGGTTGAAATCTATGATAAGCTATCTCATCTTTCTATAAAAGATCGCATTGATGACCTAAATTTAAGACCCGATCGTGCAGATGTAATTTTACCTGCAATTTATACTGTTAAAATGATATTGCGCCAAAGTGAAGCTCATAGACTTTTTGTTCCCAGAGTCGGGCTTCGCAATGGGATTCTTTGGTCAATGATTTCCTAGCTACAATTTTGCCTCAAATTGAAACGTTTTTAATTCCCAAAATTAGAGTCTAGTTTTATCGCAAAATTCCGATAAGCCTGTAGTATGGTAAAACAGTTTCATAGCTCTATTTTTTTAATATTGCTCGGTCAAATTTCTTTTAGCCAAGTGGTTGTAAATTCTGGACTTTCTTATCATGGTCGCCTTTTAAAATCGGATGGATCAGCGGTCCAATCTTCAGCCGTTCAGCTACAAGTTCAAATCCGCTCTAGCGGAAACGAAAACTGTTTACTATATTCTGAAATTCAAACCAAAGATTTATCTGTGACAGACGGATTGTTTTCGCTTACTTTAAATGATGGTAGTGGCCTTCGAAATGATTCCAGTGGACTGACAGTCCCGCAAGTTCTGGCTAACCAAGGCACTAAAACTTTGCCTGGTGGAGCCTGTTCCGTTGGAACAACCTATACACCGGCGAGTACGGACGGTCGTCGACTTAAAGTTTATTTCAATGACGGATCGTTTTCTGGCTGGGAGCCATTTCCAGATGAAGCGATTAACTATGTGCCGTTGGCGATTGAAGCACAACAAATTGCGGGCTACAAGGCTACGAATTTAATTCGCGGTCCCGTTTCCTCTTCGGTCGCTGAATTAACTGCACCTCAGCTCGCTGAGTTTTTAAATATCATTAGTGGCACAAGTGCTCAATATGTTGGTTCATCGTCAAGCTCATCTGTATCGATTCCTAGCTATACGACCGCTTCACCGCCAAGTACTCCAGTCGCAGGAAGTTTCTGGTTTGACTCTACAGCTAAACAATTAAAATTTTATGATGGCACTTCGACAAATACTGTTGGAAATACGTCGGCACTTCCTGCGACAGCAATCACATCTGGGACAATGGCGACAGCTCGCTTAGGATCGGGAACCGCGAATGGCACAACCTATTTGCGGGGCGATAATACGTGGGCAACGCCGCCAACTAGTCAGTGGACGACAACCGGCAGCGATATTTATTATACTACCGGAAA
>JAYTTH010000382.1:0-4506 GCA_043745515.1 Pseudobdellovibrionaceae bacterium
AAAAATCAAATCAAAGTCGGAATTTTCGTGGTTTTGGGAGTGATAATGACGATGGGAAGCATTTTCATGTTGGGCGCAAACAAATCGCTGTTTTCCAAATTCACTCACCTTTATGCTGAATTTGAAAACGTTCAGGGACTAGCCCGCGGGAGCGTGGTGTCACTTTCAGGCGTAGTCATTGGAAACATTGAATCCATAGATTTTGTAAAAGAAAAAAACCTTCTTCGCGTTGATATGAAAATAGAAATTGAATTTTTGGCGCGAGTATTTAAAGGCTCAGAAGTTGAAATCAGAACCCAAGGTGCCCTCGGAGATAAATTTATTTTTGTAATTCCGGGCGATCCAAAATTGGAACCCGTCGAAGACCGAGCCATTTTGCCCGTCGCAAAATCCACGGATCTTTTTAACGTTATTGCAGAACGCGGTAAAGAGACCGAACGGGTATTTGACATTATAAACGAAGTTTATAAACTCACGAAAACAATCAATAATGAAAATCACATTGGGTCTATGATTGCCAATATGAATCAGGCTAGTCGAAACTTTAATTCTCTGAGTGAAAAATCATTAAAAATAGTTTCAGAACTCTCTGAAGGAAAATCAGCAACGATGCAGGTCAAAGGATCCTTGGATAGATTAAACAATATTCTAGGAAAAATCGATCGCGGAGAAGGCACTTTGGGCGCATTGATCAATGATTCCAGTTTACATGATCAATTAAAAAGTCTAGTCGGCGGAACTCAGAGGAAAGATCACGTAAAATCCCTTATGCGCACGTCTATCGAGAAAGAATAAAACGAATTTTTGACCAGATCCTAAACACTGCCTTGCTAAAATTGTCCCAAAGGGCCTCTTAACAATAAAATCTAGTCCCAATCTAATTAAGGTGTCTGCCAGCGATAGTAACTGACAATTCGGCGTTGTTTATTTTGGCATCAATTCTGCCACACTGACTTGAAAGCTAAAATTATAAGGAGCCAACGTGACCAAAAAAATAGTAACTTTAACTGGTATTTTTATTTACACCTTTCCTCTTTTTGCAGGAAGTCTTTCGGTTAAGATCGAAAATCAAACTATCGTCGCCAAAGTATGCAACATGCCTAAGGACACTGCAGCTGTAAATTTTAAAACTTCTAAAGGTAGCCAAACGGTGCCAGCAAAGAATTTTGTAAATGGATGTGCCATCCAAGTTTTAGACAATCAAGTGAGCGGCAAAGAAATTTCCGCATCTTATTTAAAAGGGACTGAAACCGTTCCTATGACTGCTACCGCACCTGTTCTTGCCGGGAACTCTGTAGCGACTGCGCCTCAAACTCCGGCAAAGACTGCGGCTCAGCCGGCTCCAACGACAACGCCAGCTCAACCGGAGTTAAAAGAAATTTCTCGAGAAAAATTGGAAAAGCAAGCCGAAGACGCAGCTAACTTTTTTGCCAATCGAGTAGTCGAAGTCTACGGCGAGGTAGAAACCTACCGTTTAAATTTTTACAAAGGATTTAAAACTCAAGCTAGATTATTTGACCTTCAAGACCTACATGTTCAGCAACTTCCTGCGTACAGCCAGGGGGCTTCGCAAGGCAATAGAGCGGGATTTGATGAAGGCCGAGACGCAGGTAAAACTGCCGCAGAAAAAGAAGGCAACAATCAAGGGTCGAACGAAGCACGCCATCGATTTCTTAAAGCGGTTGGCAATGCTGCAGCCCTGGATGTGTCGGCCCCAGAAGAAATCAGCACCGAGTCTTATCAAGGCTTGACTGGTAATAAGGTGGATTCTGCTTTTGCCCAAATAGTAAATGGTTACAACCTTGGATTTTTAGCAGAAACCACTAAACGATTAAACTTAGAGTCTCAGTTAGAATTCGATGAAGCTTTAAGAGCGGCCATTTATGGGTCCCGATGGAATTTAGGTGAGTATTATCAGTGGCAAGAATTACAGTGCACTATGCCCGATATTATTTTAGACAGCGGAAAAGCTTTTGGATTATTTCTAAAAAAGCAATTTGTAAAAGAAAACTCCGGAAATTCTAATTTGGTCAAAGACAATGCTGCCAAAGTGGCCAAATATCGTGAGTACACT
Source organism: Pseudobdellovibrionaceae bacterium (assembly GCA_043745515.1). Lineage (GTDB taxonomy): Bacteria > Bdellovibrionota > Bdellovibrionia > Bdellovibrionales > Bdellovibrionaceae > UBA2316. The sequence goes on from JAYTTH010000382.1 coordinate 2,075, forward strand.
GATTCAACTCAATTCCAAGATGCAGATAAAAATGCAGGTTGGTATCAATCAGCATTTATGAAACGGTACAAAATTGCGATTAATGATAAATGGGATAAAAAAGTTTGTGAAGGTCAGGATCAAGAAGCCTACATTCGTGGAGAATTCTACTTTACCCAGGCAATGAACGCCTATGCTTTTTCAAAAGGTGAAGCTAAGGCCTACAATTCTAGTTACAAAACTAACAGCAAGAATGCATATAAAGAGACCCTACCAGGGGCTTTCCGTGCAGGTTTTGACGGAACGGTGTATACTTACTCAAGTAAGCCAGTCGTTGAAGTGTACGAAGTTAGTTTGGTAAATCAGTCAGGTCTTCCAACGTTTGCAATTATTGACAGTGTAAATGCGATTGTAAAACGAGCATCCAACTTAGGAAAAGTTGATGGAAATATTCAAGTTCAAGTTTCTGGACAATCCATCGTAGCTGGACAAGGAGCCACAAAACTAGCGTCATTGTCAGCTCTTTCAGCACCGGTGACGATTGGACTGAGCAGCCAAATTGGTCAAACTATTGCTCCCAATTCTGAAATTGAAATTTCAGTCAGCGGAAGTGGTATGTCCGCAACGACTTTCAAAGCTTTAGTTTCTTGGTCACAGACAATTCGACAGGTTGGTATCGATTCTATTTCAAGACAGCAAGTTCTAGGGAATTACATTGTGCTAAATCTAGGAAAAGAAATGAAAGAAGCAGAAGCATTAATTGGCGGACATGGCGTTGATTATCAAAAGAAATTTGATCAATCCCTTTTGGCCCAGTTTATCACGGTTTACAAAAGCTTGCCGGCGGATTCCAAGGCAAGTTTAGACAAATTTAAATCAGCAATCACTGCAGCTATGGGTAAAAAGCCCTGGACCACAGGAAGAGCAGATTGGGATAAAGCAAATACTGAGTTATCTGCAATTGGATGGAAACTTCCGTAATTCTTTAATGTTGTTTATTTTGATCATTTAAAATTTTTCAATTTAAGAGGGTCTTTGATGTTTCAAAGGCCCTTTTTTTCAAATAGTTTTACATGCATTTTCTGGTATCAAGATTATTCCGAATATAGGCTATGAAACCGTTGTAAATACCTTGGTATTCTTCGCACAGATCCAAACTTTTTGAACAGCCCGCGACTTCACCAAGTTTAACTTGGTCACCATTTGCGTACTGAGCCCAAGCAAATGGATATTTGTAAACCTGGTTACAAACCATGTCTTCGCGTGCAGCCACAGTTGCTGGTTGACATAATTTTGAGTTTCTAAGAATAGTTTTAAATTCATCCAGCTCTTGCCTGCGTAAGCAAAGCCTAACTGGGCTTAAAATAGTTCCGTCACTATCTACGGATCTCATTTCACCTGTCGCCAAATTGATTTGTAAATTCTGAAAATCCTTTGCCAGCCGCCGCTGCGAAGAGTCCGCATAAAGAGATTTCAACGACACAACAATATAGTCAGCCGCACTTAAATCAACGGTCTCTACTTTTTCTAACGAATCTGTTTTAGACGTATTTGTTGAGGCTCCAGAATTATTAGGAATAAAGGCAGCAGACCCCGATGTTTGAGCACAATTTTGGAAAGTACTGATTAAAACTAGGCTGGAAAACGATAGCAAAATCGTTTTGGCAATTGTGTTTGGTTTCAACGTTCACCTCTACTATGGTCTAGGATAAATCAGTAACGTCCAATTTCAAAATTCAGTCTTTTTATTGAGCCAAAATGGACCATGCTACTTCGGCACTTTAATATTTGTCTCGTGATGAGACGATTCAATTTCTAACTCGAAATTATTTGTTCATTCTTTAACTGGTTTTGCCGATTCAGTAGGATGAATTTGAATCAAATTAAGATTGCCCTATTTGAAGATGACGATGAACTCAGTGAGCTTCTTGTAGATATGATGCGGTCGCAGGGCATTGAAGTTCGAATCTATGGCAACTTAAAAGACGATGAGTGGCATACAAACGATATTGTACTTGCCGATTTCCGCAATAAATTTGTGTCATTTGAAAAAATCAGGGCTGAATCCGAAAAAAAACAACTACCCCTTATAGCGATTTCTGGAGACGAAACCAACTTCAACCCGCAACTTCTAAAACCATTCACAATTGAAGAACTTTTGGTCCTAATTGCCGAAACAATTCAAAAATTCGAACAGGCCAACAAACAACAATCCAACAAAAAGACCAGCTAAGACGTTTCAATTCGAAACGTCTTAGCTGCCTATTCCATTTGCGCAAATAAAATCATCCCACAAAAGCCAAAAAAAAAGGAACCGTAAGGTTCCTTTTTCCACAACATCGATACTGCAAAAGCATTTCGAGTTTATCGTTTTGAGTATTGGTATCTCTTTCTCGCGCCTGATTTTCCGTATTTTTTGCGTTCAACCATTCTTGGATCACGAGTTAGGTAGC
>JAYTTH010000383.1:0-4500 GCA_043745515.1 Pseudobdellovibrionaceae bacterium
ATTTCTTGATATTCAAATGCCAGCGATGTCCGGCTTTGATGTTTTGTACCAACTTGAAAATAGAAATTTCCAAGTCATCTTTCAAACAGCCTATGATGAGTTTGCTGTCAAAGCATTTGAAGTAAACGCCTGTGACTACCTATTGAAGCCTTTTTCTGAAGAACGCTTGCAGCAAGCGTTAAAAAAGGCGTTGGGTCGTTCCAGTTTGCCGGCCGGGATCTCTGATTTAGAAAAACATTTAGGGCAAGCCAATGTATTTATAAAAACCATTGTTTCCAAATCAGGCTCCGTTTCAAAAATACTGCGCACTGAAGACATCCATGCATTTAAGAGTGAAGACCACTATACATTTGCTCTTACAAACGAATCCGAATTTATCTTAGATAACTCCTTAAGCTGGCTCGAGGAAAAATTAGATCCTCGATTGTTCGTGCGAGGCCATCGAAGTAATCTTTTAAATATAAATAGTATTGAAAAAATTGGTAGTTCTGAAAATTCAAAGGTGATACTAAAAAATGGCATTTCATTGCCAGTTTCACGCGACAATCGAAAAAAAGTCCTTGGGTTATTCAATCAAAAATAACAAATAAATGGGAATTACTTGGCTGATTTTTGTGCGCGAAAAGCTAAAAAACTTGCGATCGCTGTTTTGACACTATCGCCAGGTAAAAACGGCAACACACCCATTACCAGAATATCTTTTGTTGGAACAAAAAATGACAACACAGCGGCGCCAAATGCAAATATGATCAAACTTCCCGACGTCGCTGCCAACCAAGATTTTAAATACGTTTTTGTCCAACCAAAATCAGCAAGCATACCCATCCAATACGTCGCGATTACCATTCCCAAGAGGTAGCCAGCAGTTGGCCCCATGGTCATTCCTGATTTTCCCAAAGCAAAAATGGGTAACCCTAATGATCCTAAAAATAAATACGAAAGAACTACTGCAACACCACGTTTGCGACCCCACAACAATGCGGCCAAAGCCACACCAAAAGTCTGACCGGTTATCGGTACTGGAGTCCATGGCAATGGAATCGCGATTTGGGCTAAAAGACTCAGACCCACAACGCCGATAACTATCGAAAGCACATTTTCGATGGCTCGGTTTCCTCTTTGACTGATCAGTTGAGGAACTAATGCGCTTTCTTGATTCATAAAAAACCTCTGCTAGTTAAAAAAAATAATGACTCTACCATACTTACGCATACCGACGGATTTTGTCAGCAAAGTATTGTGAATTTCAAGTTGCATGACAGGCTGTCCCTAGGTATACTGATCTTGAACAACGAAAGGACCCCTAAATGAAAGCACTTTTAACACTAGTTATCACTTTACTTATCTCGTATTCGATTTCCGCCCTGACCCCATCTCGTGACTTAGAGCAAGTCACACGGGTTTTGGTCAATAACCCCACAATTGTAAACCAGCTTAAAAAAAATAATTCAGATCATCTTTCTGATTACAAAATTACGGCGCTTAAACACGGTGTTTACCAATATGATTTGGTGTTTACTCGCCAGTGTGAATGTATTCCATCGACTGCCACAGTGACAATCATTGAAGACATGACTCCCACCTACACTGACGGACCTATCGCGTACAAGGCGACCATACTAATTAAATAGGCAAACCAATCGTTTGAATTAAAAAACGATAAATCGAATGGCCACGGTCAGTAAAGCTAAGGCCAAGGCTTTGATTATCCAAACGTCTTTCATTCGCGGTGATAGGTAAGCGCCCAATTGCGCTCCTACAATGACCCCTGGAGCTAAAAATAGAATTCTTTGCCAGCTACTAGCAAGCTCGCCCGAAAAAAAATGTTCCGCGGTTCCTGTAGCTGCCATAACGGCTAATATAGAATGGGAAGTTGCTGTTGCAATATGAACTGGGAAGTTCAGTAAATTCACCATAGCAGGCACATGAACAATTCCGCCGCCGATCCCTAGTAAGCTTGACAGAAATCCTACTGCCGCGCTGATACCTAGTCCTAGAGACATGTTATAGGAAATCAGATGTTCGTGTCCTGTGCTATCGATAAGCCGCCGAATCGGGTATTTTATATCGGCCAAAGATTTTGCTTTATTTTTATCACTACGCGGGACAAGCAAATAGATGGCCATTAGCCCCATCAAAACACCAAATAGAAGTTGAAATTTTTCTCTTGGAAAAAATTGAACCACATACGCTCCAAGCAACGTACCTGGGGCCGCAGCGATTGAAAACAAAACCATAGATCGATAATCGATTCGTTTTTTTAATCCGTAAGCGATCGATCCTGACAGCGCGTTCATAAAAACCACCGCCAAAGATATGGCTGTCAGGTCTTGAGGAGTTTCACCGGGGTACATGAGCAACAATATGGGCATTAAAATAAATCCGCCACCGGCGCCAATTAAAGTTCCAAAGGTACCCACTACAAAACCAATAGAAGCCAGTCCAAACATTAACTCTATACTCATGTATTAATTGAGTACCATGGATCCTCAACTAAAATAAAGGCCGATCCATTTCACGTTTAGATTTACTGCTTTATTGGTAAAATAATACTTTAGTCTCATAAATATACAGGCAAAACGGCCTATTTTATCGATAATTACTACTAAAGCAGTAATTTTATGGCTATTTCGAATAAATATACTGCTTTTCCACCATAATTATCGTATATTACTGTAATGGCAGTAATATTAACTGATAAAAACCTACCTGAAATTGTAAAGACCACTCGCAAGAGGGCCGGCCTGACTCAGCTCGAATTAGCGGAACTGGCCGGAGTCGGCAAAACCCTGATTTTTAATATTGAAAATGGCCGAATAAATGCCCAGTTCGAAAATCTTCTACAAATTTTTCGCGTATTAAATATCAAGATCACTATCGAGACACCTTGATGAAAAAAGCAGACGTATTTGTCAACAATGTGAAGGCCGGTGTTTTCACCGAAATTGTTTTTCAATCTGAATATGAGTTTACCTATGAGGCAGAATACCACGGCAATCCAGTTTCACTGACCCTTCCAGTTGAAACAAAAAAATATACCTTTAAATCATTCCCTTCTGTTTTCGAAGGGTTGCTTCCAGAAGGTGTTCAACTAGAAGCAATCCTAAGAGATAAAAAAATAAATCGTAGAGATTTATTTACGCAACTTCTAGAGTGCGGGGGCGACTGTATTGGTGCAGTTTCTATCAGGAAAACCACATGAGACAATGTTTATTGACCTACCAACCGCTGACTGCTGGTGAAGAAAACTATTCCAAAGACGGATTAAAAAACCTTTCAAAAACCCTAACTCATCTAAACATGTTTCCATACAGCCAGGAAGAGCAAATAGAAATTGCCCGCAAAATGGCAAGGAAAATTTCAATACAAGGGGTGCAACCAAAATTCAGCATAATACTTTCAGCGAAAGAACAGACATTCAAAGAGGTCGAGAACAATGGCAAGTATATTTTAAAGCCCCAGGTAAATAGCTTCAAGCAGCTACCTGAAAACGAAGATTTAACAATGCATCTAGTCGCCCTAACTGGAATGAAAATTCCTTGGCATGGTTTAGTCAAATGCACGGACGGTAGCCTGTCCTATGTAATTAAACGATTTGATCGTGACGGTAAAGAGAAAATTCCAATGGAAGATTTCACACAATTGATTGGGGCATCTCGAGATACTAAGTACGATATTCCAACCGAAAAAATTGCTGAAGCAATCGAAGATTTCTGTACATTTCCAACTATTGAATATTTGAAACTTTACAAACGCATTATACTAGCTTTTTTACTAGGCAACGAAGATCTCCATCTAAAAAATCTATCCGTGGTCACTATCGACAAAATAGTTCGGCTTTCTCCTGTTTACGATTTTGTAAATTCAACGATCATCAATCCCAATAGCGAAGACGAGTTAGCCCTAAGCATAGTGGATAAAAAAAAGGGTTTTACTCGATCCGATTTTATTGAGGGATTTGCCATAAAAACGCTTTTTTTGAACAAAGCTTTGGCGGAAAAAGAGCTTGTGAAACTTATGAGCTGTCTTCCTGTATGGAAAAAAATGGTCGCCAAATCATTTCTTTCAACCGATTTGAAATCGAAGTATTCTAGACTACTTGATGAACGAGTTGCGCGATTGGCCTGACAGAATTTCCATGTCTTTCCAAACTCTCATAACGCAGCACCCTTTGTGAATTTGAAGATCGAACATTACCCTTGATAGCAAAATGGTTGCAGATATTAATTCGATTATTCATTTATTTTTTTTAAGAGCGCGATCAAACACCTTGCCCAGTATTTTTATCGGAGTTTTGGCGGGCGTATCGTCGGCTATTTTTCTTTACTCCTTGGATTATGTAAATCGGCTACGTGACCAGAATTCAATTTTGGTTTGGGGACTACCACTCGCAGGATTGAGCATCGGGTTTGCTTTTCAAAAATGGGGCGATCGATCTGCCCAGGGTGTGAACTTAATCATTGAAGAAATTCATCAGCCAGAAAAAACCATTCCAGCCCG
>JAYTTH010000384.1:0-17037 GCA_043745515.1 Pseudobdellovibrionaceae bacterium
CTTTTCGATTGGAATAAAAACTCGATCCGCGGTAAACCGTTCGAAACGAATACGTCGAATTAAACTCATATTCAGTAAATGGAAAAACCCCTAGGGTATTCAAAGTGTCTTCAGAATTTGAATCCTTATACTGACTATATATTTCTTGATTGAATAAAAAGACCAATCCAACCTGCCAAGAGCTTTTAGGAATAGTAATCAAATAAGTATAAAAAAATCCGAATTCATAAGTCAGCGAACTGATGTCTACTGACTCTTTTGCAGTGTATTTGGACAGCGAAGCCGACAGCACATGTTGAGTGTTCCCTGATCCTGACACATTTGAAAAAGACCCATATGGATTTTCAATTTGAAATTCTTGGCCTGAAAAACCAGGGGTCACAACCCCGATTCCGGTTCCAAGATTTATATGATTGTTTTCATTCAATCGATATTTTGCCGAAATATTGCCTGTTACTTTCGTGTTTTTTTCAAAAATCGGTCCTGGCGAAAGCTTTGGCCTAGTCGGACCTAACGGTTTATAAATAGAGCCACCACTAAAACTAAAATCAGTCTGGATAGAAAAAGCTGATTTCGAACCGGTCGACGCTCGTAGCCGGGCATTTTTAATTTCCTCGTCGATATCTTTTACATCGATATCTTTTGAACTTTCTGATTTTGAATTGGATACAGAAATTTGTGCGTGCCCGAGAAGGGCGTAAAATGAAATTAAAAGAAATGTCTTGCTCAGCTTCTTCACGGCACCACAATACCAGGACTTTTTATACGGCACTATTAATTATAATATTTTCTAATCAAATCATAGAATTGTGTAAAATTCATAAAGTAATTTTTATCATTAAGTGCAACAAGCGGGGCTGCCGCCCCGGTGAAATCCATGTAAACCATGAGCTGCTGAATTGCTTGGGATCCTTTAGAAACTTGCACTGAAAACACATATTCACTGCATTTAAAATCATTGCACGAGGCATCTAAATCAAAGTCCACTCCATCGATGGTAAAATAGCCAGTGGACGCTTTAATCGGAGCCGTACCTGAATAGTAGTGGATAGTAGGAAATTCATAAGATTTACCATTGAAGCGAACCACATTAACTACATAAAAATATTTTTGACCTTGATTTGTTTCGTCTAATTTTGGTTTGTCGCTAGTCGACCATTCAATTTTTACACCGGCAGCGGCACCCGAAGCTTGCGCTTGGACTTGAGTGCCCGACGCAATCGAATAACCGGTGCCCGCCGTCACACCATTTATTGTTCTTGAGGAACTGCTTGTAGAGGGGGTCAGTCTAGGATCGGATCCTTTTGGTGTGCAGCTTATTAACGCCAATCCCAATGCAATCCAACTTGAAATTAGTTTTATTTTATACATGCTGACTCCTATTTTCTTCATAGCATTTATTCTTGCAACAGAAGGGCCTGTATCAATATTAGAATTGTATCAGTTTGACCCACGCGAAAAGTCTGGAAACGATTTAATTCCAATCGACGCCTGGGTTTGATCAGAGTACGCTAACCCTATGAGCCAAATTGCACTCATTCTGTCAGGCGGCGGCGCACGCGGAGCTTATCAAGCCGGGGTCGCTCAAGGAATATACGAAGTCCTAAAGTCCGCTTCAATCCCAATGAAAATTGATCATTTTTCAGGTGTCAGTGCAGGTGCAATAAATGCTAGTTACCTAGCAAGTCTGTGGGATGATCAAGAATTAGCTATTAAAAATCTAGTCGATCTTTGGTCCCAATTAAAGAGCTCTGATATTTATTATACCGACGCAATTAACTTAGGTCGAATCGGCTTAAAATGGGTAAGCGAATTGTCACTTGGCGGGGTTACTGGCAACACATTTCCTGGCCGGGCACTTTTAGAAACGGAACCACTCAAGGACCTATTGCACGATCGATTGAATATAAAAAAAATCGGCGAGAATCTAGATAAAAATCTTTTTCGATCCTTGATCATTACGGCTGTTGATTACGCCGATTCAACTGCTGTTTCTTTTATACAAACCAACAAAGAATACAAATCATGGCAAAAACAACGCCGAATTTCTGAAAGCGCTCAGATCACGGTGGACCATGTTTTAGGTTCGAGCGCAATACCGTTGCTCTTCCCTCCCCGCCCGATTGAAAATCGGTTTTTTGGGGACGGTTGTGTTCGAAACTCCCATCCTTGCGCACCCAGTATTTATCTAGGAGCACAAAAACTATTGGTAATCGGGGTGAAAAGTCGATCCAATAATAAACGCTACGAAAAAGAAACGAATTCCATGGGTCGGGCTCCGTCTGTTGCTAGGGTCGTCAACGTGCTTTTGAATGCCGTTCTTTTGGATAGCGTTGAGCACGATGTGGAACGATTGATTCGAATGAATCAAATTGTCACCCAAGCTGCCAATAGTCCAAATTTGTCTTACAAAAAATTAGATTTCGTTTTTATTTCACCCTCACGCGACATTGGGGCGTTGGCTTCAAAACACATGGCCCGGGTTCCGCGCATTATTCGTTATCTAATAAAAGGTTTAGGCAGTTTAGATGAAGCCAATGAATTAGTTAGCTATCTTTTATTTGAGTCCCCATTTTGTTCCGAATTGATTGAAATGGGTTTTCAAGATGCTTTGGATAACAAAGACAAAATCATCGCTCTGTTTCGTCAAGATTAAAAATACCTTCAATTCTATATTTCAACCTGAATCCCCACTTCGATCACTTGATTAGGTGGAATCTTAAAAAAGGCCGTTGGTCGTTGAGCATTTTTACTCATAAATGCGAATAATCTTTCCCGCCAGAGTGACATATTTGGTTCATTAGAAGGTAGAATTGTTTCACGTCCAAGTACAAACGTTGTTTCTTTGATATTAAAGTGAATATTGTTCTGCCTTAACGCTTCCAATATATGTTTCATTTTAGGAATTTCTAAAAATCCATAGTAAACAAGGATTCGATAAAAATTTGGAATAATTTCTTGAATCTCAACCCGTGCCCGTTTGGATACAACCGGAATTTCTTTAGTCATAATAGTCAGTATAGCCACGCGCTCATGTAAAACTTTATTGTGTTTCAAATTGTGCAACATAGGAACTGGCACCCCCCAGGGATCTCCCGCCATGTAGATCGCGGTACCTGAAATACGTATCGGCGGTGTATGAAGCAATCGTTGACAAAAATCTTCAACAGACACACTGCGCTCTTTCAATTTTCGATATAAAATTTTTCGCCCTTTTTGCCAGGTCGTCATCAGAACGTAAATCACAGACCCCATCGCCAAGGATACCCAACCACCGTGCGCGATTTTTACAAAATTGGCACCGAAAAAAACTAGATCAATGATTAGGAACACGCCAAAAATAGTTAATCCTTTGGTAAGGCCCCATCCCCATCTGCGGCGGGCGACTTCATATGCCAATATGGCCGTTGTAACCATCGTACCAGTTACCGCAATGCCATACGCCGACGCTAAATTACTTGATGTTTTAAACGTGATCACAAGCCAAATGACACCGACAAACAATGCCCAATTCATTGACGGAATATAGATTTGTCCAATTTCTGAAGACGACGTGTGAACGATGGTTACTCGTGGCCAAAAGCCCAATTGAATAGCCTGACGGGTTAACGAAAACACGCCCGTAATTAAGGCTTGCGACGCGATGACAGTTGCGATTGTGGAAAGTAAAACCATCGGTGCTAATCCCCATTTAGGTACTAGATAATAAAAAGGGTTAGCAATGGCTTCAGGATTTGAAAGAAGCAATCCTCCTTGCCCAAAATAATTCAAAATCAATCCCGGAAATCCAATTAAAAACCAAGAGAGTCGAATCGGCCTTCGTCCAAAATGCCCCATATCGGCGTATAAAGCTTCGCCCCCTGTGACCACAAGAACGACCGATCCCATTACTAAAAAAGCAACTTCACCATTTCGAATTAAAAAATCAATTGCGAAAGTCGGACTCATTGCCCACAAAACTTCGGGATTTAAGCTGATTCCATAGACTCCCAAAGCACCGATAATGACGAACCAAATAAAAAGTATCGGCCCAAAAACACCGCCAATTCGCCCGGTTCCAAATCGTTGAACTAAGAACAACATCGTCAAAATAAAAATCGTTATCGGAATCACTATCGGCTTAAACCCTTTGGTGATGTATTCCAGCCCCTCCACCGCAGACAAAACTGAAATGGCAGGTGTGATTACTCCGTCACCGTATAAAAGTGCGGCTCCAAAAATTCCAAAAACCAACAGCGCGCCTTTTTTTCGCGCATTGGTAGAATCTGATAAAGACCTGATGGCCAATGCCATCAATGACAAGACTCCGCCCTCGCCTTTGTTGTCTGCTCGCAAAACAAACAACATATATTTGAGATTAATGATCATCATTAAAGTCCAAAAAATCAGCGACAATACGCCCATGACATTGTCATGATTTAAAACCAATCCATGTTCTGCATCAAAACACTCTCTCAGTGCATACAAAGGGGAGGTACCGATATCACCGAAAACAACTCCAAGGGCACCCAATGCCATAATAAACAAGGACGAGGGATGTTTTAAATGTTCAATGGTTTTATTTTTGGCTTCTCTTTTAGTTTTTATATACGAATCAGACAATTTTGAACTGCTCCGATATTATTAGGTAAAGTGACGGCTATTCTTAGATCGTAGCATTGTTTACCATTTTTCAAAGTTTTATCGCATAACGCGGATCACATAACTTGAATCCATTTTGAACCCGAATAGCGTTAGTTATCAATCAGAGGGTTCTATGAACGGATTACTTTTTTTATTTATTTTTCTAAATAGCTCGCTAGCCGCAATAGCCCAACCTTTGCCCTATCTAGATGACCAGTTCCCGTGCATTAGTAAAATACAGGCCGATCAGTATATTCACGACTTTAAAGTCAATGCCGCCACCTTTGGAGGCGTTGACCTTTGTAACCCTAATTCAGATTTCAAAAAACTAATCACAGCACTTTCGATTGTCGAACAAGGTGAATTTTACTCGCCAACCAATAGTCAGTCTCCAAATTCCTTGATTGGGGGATTAGTTGACATGAATCAATACTACCGGTGGGCGTCCTCTCAGGTGATCGACATGATTCGCGGGACTGATGATCCAACAGCTACGGCAACCAACCGAGGTGGTCATTTTACTTTGCAACAAGTTTGGCCAAAATTATCTACGCTTGGCAGAGTTGGAATATTAATTCATGAAGCTCGGCACACCCAGGGCTATCCCCACTGGAAATGTAAATCGGGGCCCTACGCTGAACTAAAAATAGACGGGTGCGACAAAGATTTTGCTTCGAAAGGCGCCTACGCTGTAGAAATGGAATACTACGCTCGGGTCAGTGTTCTTGGTAAAAATTTTCACCCCATGTACAAATCCATGGCCCGACTCATGGCGATGGCGCGAGCTAATTTTGTTTTTAATAAACCGCCTTTCAGTCAGAGAGAAGCTTTGCTTGTGCAATCTGATCTTGGCGATTTTTGGCTGTTCGATCAAGGCCGCTGGATTCATAGGTCTCCCTTGAGCCTAGCATCTGGCTTAATTAAAGGCCGCTTGAAACGTACCTCGGCAGGCGCCACTCTTTTAGATGGAGATCAGCCTCGAACACTTGATCTTTACGAACCCACTGATCGCAATCTAGCACTGGCTGATTCCTATTCTTATTTTAAACTGTTACTAGGTTATAAAACCGATGTTTTTGATATGGAAGAATTTGATATCGGAAATCACAGAACCGTGGTGATTGTTAATAACACCAAGCAATTTTATTCTTATAACTTTGGTCGAGGCGGTTGGAATCTTGCCCGTCCGTTGCCTTTTCAAACAGTGTTAACCTCACCCGCTTTGATTGATGGCAAAAAAGGTTATTTTTTGATTGATTCAGCATTTAACGTTTACTCCTATGATCCCAAATATGATAACTTTGCCCAGATTAAACAAAAATGGGATTCTAATACAGCCAGCGTCGCCAATGTAAACGGCCAAATCTATTCCGTAAGTAACACCAAAAAGCTCTATACTTTTATAAATCAAAAGTGGACCGAGGTTTTTTTACCGCAAGGTCAATTGCCTAGTCAGGCTTCATCTGTGCCTTTGTATTCCGCTTTTAATATTTTAGAATAATTGGAGATTTCGGATGCTGTTCTATAAAAATAAAACATTTTGGTATATCAGCCTCGCCTTTACCGTTTTCGCGACCGATATTTATATATATTTCCATTTAAATCGGGATTCTTTTGGCCATCCTCATTTGTCTATGGATAGATCGAGCTCAACGTCCCCCGCGTTGTCTAATCAGTCTCAAGTTGCCAACGTCCTAAAAAGCAGAAACAAGCCAACTCTTTTCGAAACGTCGAACACTGCACAAACTCAGTTTATTACCAACGATTCAGAGACGACATTAGTCGCGCAGCTTAGACGCGCAGAAAGCCTAACTATAGCAGAAGTCCAGCAAATGAAAAGCACGGCAATCGACCTAACACAAAATCAAGATCTCCGTTTTGAATCGGTTTTTTTATTAGCCCACAATCGACTGATTCCACGTATGTTAAGAGACATCGCTGAAACACCCATTCCAAGTAACCTCAATGAATCAGAACTTGATTTTGAGCATATTGTTAGAGCTCAGGCCATCGAAGGCATCGAACTTAGCCAAGAAAGGGATCTGGCCAAACAGTTTATCAAAGGAATGATAGCAAAAACCGGTGACTCTTTTTTATTGGACCGACTTCAAAAAGCTCACACTAGTTTAACTGGCCAAACTAGCTCTTCTGAAGTCCAGGATAATCAGATGCTTGAAAAAATCATCGGAAACTAGCTTTATTGTTTTCAAGAATTGTCTATAATTTAGGGAATGAAACGATGGTTTGTTCAATTCGGGGCCAAAATTAATGGTCCTATGACTATATCCGAAGTAGAGCAAATGAGCGCCAAGCACAAGGACTGCTTGATTTGGGGAAAGGGCATGGGCGAGTGGATTCCGCATGCAGACTGGAAGCGCTCCATTGAAGTGAGTCTTGAAAAAGAATCCAAAGCTGTTCTGTGGCAATACCGTTTCAATGAAAAAGAATCCAAACTGTTTAAATTGGATGAACTCATCGGTGAAATCAAAAAGCTAACGTCTTTTGAAAGCGTCTATGTAAAATCTGACCAAGAACCCAAATGGCAACTGCTATTCACTGCTCGCGCTATCACTGAACGTCTTGGCTTAACAAGGCGGAATCAACTGCGCGTCCCTATTTTTGGTTTTTTCTAAGGCTACAATATTAGCCTTGCTGAAAATTTCACTTCAAAATTGATAACCATATCTGAAGGCGGCTGCGGCCTAACAGACGCCTTTGGATTGAAAATTGGCCATTCGATTAAAGGGCAAATAGTTAGCCCAAATATCAATCAACCACTGGCAATCGTTGGTGATGTTGTTTATTCTGGAAATCATGGCGACTTGGGAATCAAATTTTCATCTTTATCTAAAGAGTCTCAAATATTGGTGTTCGACTACATTTCAAAATTTAAAGAAACCGACATTTAATTCCCGATTGCAGGCTTATCTATTCTATAAATTAAGGACGAGTTTCGTTTACCCATAAAACCATCGCGTTTGTCAAATTCGCAATGATTGACTGCTGCCACCCGCTTCAATACGGCGGTGCAGGCGTATGTGGAAAAAACAAGTTTGGAATTTAATTTCGTTTTAAAAAAGTCATTTAAAAATAGTTCCGACCAAAGAAACTCATTGGTTTTGGCTGAAAACGCGTCATAAAAGACGACATCAAAGAACGAATTAAAATCGTCAACATTGGCAACCGGTCCTAATTGTGACCAATCTTTACTAGCCAGCAATTGTTTCAATGTTTCTTTTAGTATTGCCAAGGGCATCTCGTGCTCGGATAATCTCAGCGCCTTTTTAATCCCTGACCAAACTCCATCAAAAACGCTATCGTCAATAGCTGAAGAGGCCTCTAGCCAAGAATTAAAAAGCTCATAAAGAAATAAATCTTTTTCGTAGGAAACTAACACAAGCTGCGAAATATCTAGTTTGTGTTTCAAAAAATAGATCACAGTTAGCACTTCATTATAACCCAATCCAAATCCAAAAGATAAAACTGTGACTCGATTTGGATTATTCAAACTTAGGGAAAAATATCTAGCTAGGGCTTCGTAATAGAGGTAAACGGACTCGCTGGCGGCACCGGCCATATGGTGCATACTTTCTTTTTGATCGGGCCTTAAGGTCGGCGATTTATCTCCAGTAATTTCAATTTCATACGTTTTTGACTTTAAAATACTAGCTTCTTTGTAACTCATAGGACCTTTCTGCCAGACTACCTCTTGACTACAAACCGGGCCGCGGTAAAACGCCCTATGGAAAAAGGTTGGAACGGACTTCCCTATTACTCTATTTCAGACCGATATAAAAGCGTATTTGGCGCGAAGGTCTATAAAATTCCTGTTGCAGTTGTTGATGATTGCCCGAATCGCCTGGGGTTAAAAGGTATGCAAACCTGTTCGTTTTGCGATGTTTGGGGGTCGGCAGCTAGAAGCGAAGCCTTTTCCTTGCCCTTGGCAGAACAAATTTATAAATACCGTGCCCATATTAAAGATAAATTCAAAGTTTCTCAGTTTTTGGTTTATTTTCAAGCGTACACAAATTCTTTTGCAAAAATCAGTGACTTAGAAAAGAATTTTAATGATTCCCTGGCCTGTGGCGATGATATTGTTGGCTTTGTCGTAGGTACCCGCCCTGATTGCCTATCTCTTTCCCTTTTTAAGCTTTGGCAGACCTTTCACGAAAAAAAATACGTTTCCGTAGAACTGGGCGTGCAAAGTTTTTTTGAAGATGATTTGGTATTTTTCCGCAGGGGTCACACCGCTGCGGATTCTTTAGCAGCCATAAAAAAAATAAAACAACTAACGAGTGTTGATTTAGGAATTCATTTAATTTTTGGAAGTCCGTATGAAACGGATGAAAAAATCAAAGAAACGGCACTTATTTGCAATGGTTTACCGATTACCAATGTAAAACTCCACAATCTTCATGTTTTAAAAAACACAGCCTTGGAGAAATCATTTTTGGCTGGCGAATTTGAGCCTATTTCCCTTGAAATGTATTCGCACCGTGTGCAGATTTTTCTAGAACATCTTCGACCCGATATTGCTATTCATCGCCTGAGCGCCTTCTCATCGCGCTTTGACGAGCTTGTGGCTCCGCGATGGACAGCAAACAAAATGGGAACGCATCAAGCGATCATTGATCATCTTAGAAACAAGAAATCCTGTCAGAGTCGGTTCTTTGAACCTAGAAATGAATCAGAAGTCCTAACAAAACGGGAATTATTTATCCAAAGCAGCGCTGCACAAGCATTTCCTGGCGCCATGCTCTAGACATAAGGCCTGCTTTAACGTCAAGCACACCCTAGTTTATCAAGACTTTTGTCAAAAAAATTAAGCTAAGTGCTTAATTGATCATCAGCATTAAAGTATTTTTCGCAAAAAATATTAAATCCGCTTGACGAAAACTTTCGGGGATTGCAGGCTTGAAAAGAACGCAACTGGTAGTGCTTAGTAACTTGATAGCTACTGTATCTAGTGGCACTAGATACAACGCAAAGTGTTAAATACTACCGGTAGTTAGGCGAAAGAAGTTTTATTTCAACAAAAAAATAACATCTAAAGTCCAAACTAGACTTTAGATGTAAGAAAGTAAAATACTACGAACCTTCAAGAAAAGAGACTCCAAATAGGGTCACTAGACCTGAAGCTGGAATGCGAACCAAGTGTGAAACTGATTTCACTCTAAGGGAATGCATTACTCAAATGGACTGCAAGTCAAAGGATTGAAAAGAGGAACTATGAAAACCACAGAAAACCACCCAACAACTAACCTATCATTTAATCTAACAGAGGACGGAACATCATCTGTTTACAATACGTCGTCTCCCCATATTATGCGGGTGAAAAAGAGGGACGGCAGTCTTGAAGCGGTCGACGTGACTAAAATCGTTGAACGCGTCACTCGCCTTTGCCAGGGTCTCTCCCAGGTGGACCCACTGCGAGTGGCCACTAAAGCTATAAGTGGGCTCTACGACGGCGCCTCTACAAAGGAACTAGATAACCTATGCATTTCGACCGCCTCTTTATTAATAAGCGAAGAGCCAGAATACTCGCGCCTTGCTGGTCGCCTTTTGACGACGTATGTAGACGAAGAGGTGCGCTCTCAGAAAATTAAAACATTTGCTGATTCAGTAGCCTTTGGATATCAAAATGGCCTTTTAAGTGAATCATTGTATAAATTTGTAAATATGCACAAAACCGCCCTTTCAGCAGCGATTGAACCATTTAGAACAGATCGTTTTGAATATTTTGGATTAAGAACCGTTTATGATCGTTATTTATTAAAAAACCCTCAATCTCGGCAGGTTTTCGAAACCCCTCAATACTTCTTTATGCGCGTAGCGTGTGGACTAGCGCAATCTATAGAGGAAGCGATTGAATTTTATCGCTTGATCTCGTCCCTTGAATATATGGCATCGACCCCTACCCTTTTTAATAGCGGGACACTCAGACCGCAAATGAGCTCTTGTTATTTGTTGGATTCTCCAAGCGATGACTTGAGGTCTATTTATCAAAAGTACACAGATATCGCATTGCTTTCTAAATTTGCCGGCGGCATAGGCGTCGCTTACCACCGCGTTCGTTCGCGTGGCAGCTTAATCAAAGGAACCAATGGTCACTCTAATGGTATTATCCCTTGGCTGAAAACATTAGATAGTTCAGTAGCCGCTGTTAACCAAGGCGGAAAACGCAAAGGCGCCGCTTGTATTTATTTGGAATCTTGGCATGCGGACATCGAAGAGTTTCTTGAACTGCGCGACAACACAGGCGATGAAGCCAAGCGCGCTCATAATTTAAATCTAGCAAATTGGGTACCTGATTTATTTATGAAGCGGCTAGAATCCGATCAAATGTGGTCGCTATTTGATCCAAATCGAGTGGCACATTTAGTTGATTTGTTTGGCGAAGATTTCGAGAAAGCTTATTTAGAAGCCGAAGAGAAAAAAATCTATGTCAAACAAGTCAAAGCGCGCGATTTGTATTCTCGAATGATGAAAACGCTAGCTCAGACGGGAAATGGCTGGATGACTTTCAAAGACGCATCTAACGTAAAATCAAACCAAACGGGACAACCACAAAACGTTATTCATTTGTCAAATTTGTGCACTGAAATACTAGAAGTCACCTCTAATGCAGAAACGGCAGTTTGTAATTTAGGTTCTGTTAACTTAGGTCGACATATCGTCAACGGAGAGTTTGATTTTGATAAGCTGGCGCGCACGGTGCGGGCTGCTGTTAAATATTTAGACCGTGTTATCGATATTAATTTTTATCCAATTGATACTGCCGAATTTTCTAATAACAAATGGCGACCAGTTGGATTGGGATTAATGGGCTTACAAGACGCTTTCTTTCAATTACGCCTGGCCTTTGATTCTGATGCGGCTAGAGATTTGTCTACAAAAATTCAAGAAGTGATTTATTACAATGCTTTGTTAGTCAGTTCTGAGCTTGCTGAAAAATATGGACCTCATGAAAACTATCAAGAAACCAGAGCAGCCAAAGGCCAGTTGCAGTTTGATCTCTGGAATGTTCAGCCAACGATGACTCATAAATGGAATGAACTTAAAGAAAGAATTGCTAAAACGGGACTTAGAAACTCCTTGCTGATTGCTATTGCTCCAACAGCCACAATTGCATCGATTGTTGGTTGTTATGAAGCCACCGAACCACAAGTTTCTAATTTATTTAAGCGTGAAACTTTAAGCGGTGAATTTTTGCAAATAAACAAATATTTAGTAACGGAACTCAAGACACTTGGTCTTTGGAATGATGATCTTCGCAATGAAATAAAAATGGCAGAAGGATCTATCCAAGATTTACCAAGTATCCCGTCAGATATTAAAAATATCTACAGGACAGTTTGGGAATTACCAATGAAGGCATTGATTGATTTGGCAGCCGATCGTGGCCCTTATATCGATCAAAGCCAAAGCTTAAATTTGTTCAGCGAATCGCCGACTATTGGAAAATTGTCTAGTATGTACATGTATGCCTGGAAACGCGGAGTAAAAACGACTTACTATTTACGCTCGCGTCCTGCAACATCGATTGCTAAAACAACCGTCCGAAAAAGCACCCCTACGACTGTTTCAAATGAACCGGTGCCTGCACTAGACGCAAAGATATTATCTGATATATTACCCAATCCAGAAAAAACCTATACAGATGAAGAAATGATTACGTGTAGCCTTGAAAACCCTGAAGCGTGCGAAGCGTGCCAGTAGGCCGCAAATAAAATAAGGAGATTTTATGATATTGGACCCTGGATTTGATTTAACTTTACGACCGATGAAGTACCCGGTTTTTTTTGAAATGTATAAAAATGCGATTAAAAACACATGGACAGTAGATGAAGTTGATTTTTCTACTGATTTAGTTGATTTACATTCAAAATTAAAACCGGCTGAAAAACATTTGATTAATCGACTCGTCGCTTTTTTTGCAACAGGTGATTCTATTGTCGGCAACAATCTAGTTCTAAATTTATACAAGCATATCAATTCCCCGGAAGCTCGACTTTATTTAAGTCGACAGTTATACGAGGAATCATTGCATGTGCAGTTTTACCTAACATTGCTTGATAATTATATTCCGGATCATAAAGAACGCGAATTGGCCTTTTCTGCCGTGCAAAATATTCCATCGATTAAAAAGAAAGCTCAATTTTGTTTTAAATGGATGGATTCAATCAATAAAATTGATAAAATTCAGTCAAAAGAAGACCAGCGTAAATTTTTAATGAATCTAGCTTGTTTTTCATCTTGCATTGAAGGACTGTTTTTCTTTGCTGCTTTTGCTTACGTTTATTTTTTGCGATCAAAAGGTTTGTTAACAGGACTTGCTACTGGCACGAATTGGGTTTTTCGGGATGAAAGCATGCACATACAATTTGCTAACGAAGTGATTGAAACAGCCCGCAAAGAAGATCCTAGTTTGTTCAATGATCAAATGAATGAAATGATTGTTCAAATGATTGAAGAAGCCATTGAATGTGAAATGGCTTTTGCAGAAGATATATTAAGTATGGGAATTGCTGGTTTGTCTTTAAAAGACATGCGGCAATACCTAGAATTTGTTGCCGATCAGAGACTAGAAGCCCTACATATTTCACCTAGATTTAACACTAAAAACCCATTTCCATTTATGGAATTGCAAGACATGCAGGAATTGGCAAATTTCTTTGAACGCCGTGTTTCTGCCTATCAAATTGGTGTATCTGGCAATGTGTCTTTTGACGAAACCTTTTAAATTTGTCGTTTCTTTCTAAAATAAAATCAGCCAAAGTTTATGAATTCATACTTTGGCTGATCTTTTTAGTAGTTACGTTTTTCATTGGGTTTTTTCACGGCAGTTCACCTGAGAAACAAATTACTTTTTATTATCAAGACACCAAGAATGTCGACATTCTTGTTCAACAAGAAGGAATCCTGACCACGTCGTTAATTAAATATTTGGAAAAAGAGACCCATTCACACATCAATGTAATTGTCCGAAAGTCCTATCAAGATTTCCGAACCGAAGTGATCGTAAATAAAAATATTATATTGGCGTTGAGTCCAGAGGCCTTTATTGAGCCACTATTTAATGACAATCGAATTAAAAACCTAGAACCTCTTGAAAAATTAATTTCTGAGGCCGTACAGTCAGACTTTCAACCTCAGAAACACAATAGTCAGGTCTACTCTTTACCGATTTCCTGGTTTATAAATGTATTTTCACCACCAGCAAACGCGAGTCATTCGACCTATATAGATTATTTGTTTTTGGTAAATCAAAAAAAGAAAAATCATTTTTTTCAATTCAATAAAAACTTTTCATTGGAGCACAGCTGGACTCAACAGGTTAAAAATGATTCGGCCTTTGAAACAACACTTCAACTCGCCTATGCAAAGAGAAAACGATATTATATTGATTCTAATTCTAGTTTCTTAATAACTTTTGATTTGGTGGTCCCAAACAACACGCCAGATCGAAAATTATCAATGGACCTTTTGCGCTTAATATTGGCCTCCAAAGAAATCAGGACTTTATTAACAGAAAATGGACTTGGCCAGACTTTTTTAGATCCAAGAATAAATTATTCAGTTGCAGGTTTCATTGCGCCAGAGTCAATTAGAGATTTAGACTTAAAGACGTTTCGAAACGGAAATAAAATTTTTGATGAAACCCTTTGGACGATTCAAACAGCATTGCAGCACTAAAACAATTTTTGAACTCCCTTTTACAACAAGCCACTAGAGTGTTCTTAAAATGTTGATGTGTTATAGTGGCTTCCTACTGAACGCTGGCGTCACAATCGTTAGCGCGAATTAAATTCATAGATATTTTGCCGTCTTGAATATCAACATAACGATTATTTTTATCTTTTCCTTTGAGAGTAATGTCTAATTTATGAAGACCGGCCACTCCCAATAAGTTTGAACAGGCATTGATTGCAACGGCCCAACGTCCTTTTTCGCATTTTGCAATTCGATTTGATGACGACGTCGTACCAATAATTGGAGTAAAACCATCAGTCAGAGTCCTCTGAGCGCCACTTTCAGCGGTTACCAAAAATTGAATTTCACTGCCTGGAATATCTTTCATTCGACATTTGCCACTCAATTCCAAGGTGTTGTCATATTTATCTAAAATAATATCGGAATTATCTTCGCGCTCAAAGGATGGTTCGGGAATGGCCGCTTTTGAAGCACAGGCATCACCCGTGCAATCAGTACTTTTAAAATCTCCAAAAGGGGATCCATTTTGACTGCTACTACAAGATAAGATGATAGTGGATAAGAATAAGATAAGAAAAAACTTGGTTTTCACTTGGCCCCTCTGGCTTTATTTTACTTAAAAAAGCAGCACAATGAAATCCTTTTATGCCGGATTCGCTGTATCGGTTCTAATAACGATATTAAGCTATTTAGAAAATGCAAATCTCTATTTGAGATGCCCTATGGTCTGGATATTCAACCAGGTGAGCTATTCTTTTTTTCTCGACTAAATGACTGGCTGATCAGACTATCTATAAAACTTTAAACAAGGGATTCCAATGACCAAGAACCTGAAAAATTCACTTTTCTATTTGGTTTCCTTTTTATTTTTTTCTGGGTCGTTTTCCTGCACGTCGTTTACAAGCCGCGGCCCGGCGGCCAATGCAAGCCATGATTGGCGTTACTACGGCTCGACAGAAGGGTCTTCGAAGTTTTCTTATCTCAAAGAAATTAATCGAAGCAATGTAGCCAAATTAAAAGTGGCTTGGCTTTGGGATTCAATTGATAACCCTCTAGCTAAAACTCTGAAATTGGATGTTGGAATTTTTGAAGCGACCCCTCTGATGGTGGACGAGACGCTTTACACCAGCACATCGCTGAGCCAAGTCGCTGCTATCGATCCCCAAAATGGACGTGCAAAATGGACCTTTGATCCAAAGTCGTACCTCAAGGGCTATCCTACCAATTTAGGGTTTGTTCATCGGGGCGTGGCGTATTGGGAATCCAGTGATAAAAAAAGAATTTTTTATGGCACAGGTGACGGCTTTTTAATTTCACTACTAGCAGAAACTGGAAAGATCGATTTAGATTTTGGAGCCAAAGGATTTGTGGATTTAGCCAAAGATCAAATCGACGAAGCCAGTCGCAGCAAATACAGTGTCACATCTCCGCCTATTGTTTGTAAAAATACGATTGTCATTGGATCCTCAGTTTCTGATTTTTTTTACAAAGGTCCCCTTCCTCGCGGTGACGTTCGGGGCTTTGATACAGAAACAGGAAAGTTAAAATGGACTTTTCATACAGTTCCCAAAGCGGGTGAACCAGGCACTGAAACCTGGCTTAATAATTCGTGGCAAAAAAATGGCAACACCAATTCCTGGACGCCGCTCAGTGCTGATTCAAGTTTGAATTCTGTCTATGTTCCAATCAGCACGCCAACGAACGACTACTATGGTGGGGATCGCCCGGGTGATGGACTATTCGGCGAAAGCCTTGTAAGTTTGGACTGTGAAACCGGGAAAAAGAACTGGCATTACCAGTTTGTTCACCATGGTCTTTGGGACTACGACCCGCCATCGGCACCTATATTGATGGATGTCATTGTCGAAGGAAGACCAATAAAGGCTATCACTCAATTAACCAAGCAAGCCTTTGCCTTTGTTTTAGATCGCACAACAGGTCTTCCTGTTTGGCCGGTTGTGGAAAAAAATGTTCCTCAGTCTCGGGTACCTGGCGAACACACCTCTCCTACCCAGCGATTTCCGACGTTGCCTCTTCCCTTTGACGAACAGGGTATGACCCCAGAATCTGGAGTAGATTTGAGTTTGGGGCTACCTGCCGCGTTCAGAACCCGGGCAATTGATTATTTAAACAAAAATAAAATCCAATATGGGCCTTTATACACGCCCCCTTCAGAATCTGGTTTTACTTTGATGATTCCTGGAGTCGTTGGTGGCTCTAGTTGGGCCGGCGGCGCATACAACCCCGGAAACTCAACTCTGTATGTAGGATCCGTTACGTATCCTTATTTGCCTGCTCTTACGCACTACCCACTTTCAGATTTTAAATACACCTGGAACATTGCCAAATCCAAATATCTAGATATCCCAAAGGACCCGCCCCTGACAGCGCCACCTTATGGGCGAATCACTGCTATCGATATGACCACAGGAAAACAAAATTGGATCACCGCCATCGGCAAAGGTCCAAAATCAGATCCTCTTTTGCAAAATCTAAATCTTACCGGTAAAGCTAATTTCAATTTTCCAAATGGAGATTTAGGGTGGCCCAGGCGCATTCATGTTCTGGCGACTCCGGATATTTTGTTTGCCGCCCAATCTGGAAAATGGATGGCCAAAGGTGTCCATTTTCTTAAATCCAATTCTGATTCTAAAATTCCTTTTCCTAATTCTGCAACCGCTTTTGTAGAAAATGAAGAGC
>JAYTTH010000385.1:0-16898 GCA_043745515.1 Pseudobdellovibrionaceae bacterium
TCTGTTTTTTGCAAATTTTGCCAGATATAATCATCAAAAGTTTCGTCAAGATTCAGAAAATCTGCAGAATGATTTAGTAAAACTGATGTCGATTCAGAATTTTTTTCATAGGCCACTTGAACAAAGAAAAGAAAAACATCTTCTGATAAGTTTTTTGGTTCTATAAGCTTTTGGCTCCACGTAATTGTTTTTGGATCAAGCTGATTTCGAGCTTCATCAAGATCGAGTTTTAATTTAATTTGTTTTTCAGTTTGGTTTATTTTATCTACATCAGAAGCGGTCGATGAAATATCAAGGGTAGAAACTAAAGCTACTTTTTTATCAGAGGCTTTTTGTTTTATTAAATCGATGGATTTTTTCACCGAAGGGTCAGAATGAAATAGAACGGCAGGTCCTAAGGACGCTGTCTGTCTTGTCGGATTTCGTTTTTGAAAACACGTATAAATAAATAGGCTCACTATTGAAAGAACCAAGATAGAATTTATTAACAAAACAATTCTAAATTTCATTGTAACCTTCTTTTGGTTTTTCAAGTGAGCCTCGTTTAATTACTCGAGTTCTGTTTTATAGGAATTTCGATTGTTTCGGACATACCGATTGGGGATCCGCAAACTGTTTGCAGCTTCTAAAATATCCGAACCGCTGCCTCCCACGAATTCAGTACGGCCACAAAAAGACTCACACGATGTTTTGCCACCGGCAATGGCCCCTCCGACTGTAGCATCGCGGTCTGCCAATTCAAAATGAGTCGAGCTAGAGCAGTCGCTAGCATCTTGTAATTCTTTTAACCAGGCAGCTAAGACTGCGGCGCCGTAGCCAATTTCTTTTCTTATTGTGCAACCGACATAGCAGTGTCGTACTTTATCATAAGTTGAAAAACTGATGCCTCTGTCGGTTATAGACTGCGAACTGTTTTTTAATTTCTCTAAGTCTTGCCAGCCAGGAAAACCAGGTTTTTGAGTCATAAAAAAATTCGCATCAAAAGGGCCGTCCATTTCACGAGGACTGCATGCATTTGCACTGGCTAGGAAAGCATTAATCTGAGCATCTAGTTTTTTATGGGCATAGGTGTTCAGACCGCTATCGACTGCATTTCCAATAATAGGAATTTGCACAACTATATTTACAATTGCGTGAACAAGGGACTTAAACCATCCAGCCTGCGCATCAAGTGTGAAAACACAAAGTATCAAAATTACCAAAGTAGATTTCAATTTCATTATTCCCCCTAACAGAAAGGCTCTGCAAATAAATCGCCTACTAGAAAGCCATATGGTTTAGTTAGAGGTGCAGATTTACTTCTAGTGTTAAAGAATAATCGAACATAGTAAATTAAGTGACGTTTCATTGTGAGACTAAAGAACGGTTAATTTATTCTGATTCACAATAGCAAATTGAAGTTTGGGCGAAGGAATATCAAGTTTATAAAAAACTAAAGGATACCAATGATCGCGATCAGCCGATGAACCAAACGCAGCCGCTTGTAGCGTATGCTCGCCGTGAATAATTCGATATGTGATTTCAACAGCATCAACATTTTTCATAGCTGGGTTAACTTCATCCCAACTATAGGGTTTGGTTATTAGTTCTTGAATTGAAACTTCTGGTAAATAGTAAACATCATTCAATAGAGTATTCTTATCTCGCACGCGTAAAGCCGGATGAACTTCAATTAGGAGCTGGCTCATTTCTATAAGTTCAATATCTTGAAAATAAATTTTTTCAGGCAACTGGGCTGTTCGAATGGGCTGATACATAATTTGAATCTTATCTGGTAAAAAAATGGCCGATTCTTTCATGAATCGTTTGGCGTCACGGAGTGTTGGAACCATCTCCTCATTAAACGGATCCGATCCAAACAATTCATGCAAAACAACATCGACGGAAGGTATTTCATCGGTCGCAATTTTATTAGAGTTTTTTGTAATCATCGTGATTTTATTTTCAACGCCTAAACGTTTGAACAATTGCCTAGCAGCAAGGGCTAAAAGCGGATTTTCTTCACAGCAATACACGTGACTTGCCCCGTGCCGAACGGCTAGCACTGCCATTAAGCCACTTCCCGTTCCAATCTCAAGGACGACTTTTCCCTGGCAGTTATCTTTAATTAACGAGTTGTAAAACCCCGACCGTTCTTGATTTATCAACATGTCATAATGCCAAGAATGAACATATCGTAAATTAGGGGATTGAGACGATTCGGTTGGTAAATCTGCGCTATTTTGATTCATTCTTAGACGCTATTTAATGGGCCCATTAAGGTCAAGCGAAGCTTTAGTAATTGCTAGTGTTTAGAACTACTTATTGTCATTAAGTCCAGTCTCGCTTAATCTTTAGAGGGGGGCGAACAATGGGAAATTGGGGATATGTCTCAGGAGACGGGGATGGGCCTCATGATTGGTCTCGAGGCACTTTCTTTTGAACTGCGCCATTTTTTAGATCAGCGGCCCATTGAAGGCAGCAGGCTATACCATTTCGATCTTTAATTATATGTTCCTTTGTCGTGCCCGCATTACTGCCATTTGATTTTTCAGGGTCAAATTTGACAAAAAACTCTGAATAACAGGCTTTGGGTCCGCCTTCGCATTTTCTGACTCGATCGCTTTGGTCATAATTTCTTCGACTCTTGCCTTAATAGCGGCGGTCATATCGTCAACAGAATTGCCAATTCTATCTGCAAGATCGTGGTGTTCTTGCTTGGAAATGATGCCGGCCGCAGCGGCCAAAACTAAACTGCCTAAAACAATTTCAGGAGTAAGCGATAGTACCGACAAAATTTTGGTATCAGATTTTGGGTTTGGTTTTCCCCTGAGAAAGCCGATTGAAATTGTAGTAGACTTAGTAGAAAAGTAAAAAATAAAATTGAAAATCGCATAGGACATAAGAATACCATCAATCATACTATTTTAAACAAATTTCAACGAACGTTTCTTTGTCGCGATTTAGCTTACTACCAAATGCTTGGTAAGCTGCCAGGGGTTTGGCAGGTGGCACCTTACCTTTGGTGGCAGCATTGAGAGTTAGACCATAACTGGTCAATTGAACTTGGTTTGACATGAGTTGAGTTAGCAAAGTATCGCAAATCAAACTGGCACCTTGCGACTTAGCCCCTATAAAAATTAGAAATACGAGTGTTCCTTTTTTCATGATTCCCTCTTGTCTGCCTAACCTATATTTCAATTCTAAAATTGGCATTTCAAAATCGACGATACTGAAAAATTAACTAGCCACTTCCAAAAAAAGGCACCTCACCTGAATTTAATATTCCCAGGTTTCGATTTGACTGGTTTCAGGATACGTGTGTCCGGTCATTCGAAAATTTTTTAAATTTTTTGGTATAACCGCGACGTCCGTTCTATAAAATAACGGAAAATCGGGTAGTTCTGTGTTGTAAATATTCAACATTTTTACAACTGACAATTTCCGTTTCGCGGGCGATTCGGCAGTAAATAATTTTTCAAGCTCCTGATCCCAGGCCGGACTGTTCCAGCCTCCAAAATTAAATCCAGACCAGTTGTTAGATTCAGTTGGAATATTTTTGGAAGCCAAAAAGCCTTCGGGCGCCGTTTCTGGGGCGACAGCCCAAGCGTGCATAATGACACCGTCAAATTGGCGTTTTTTAGCAATTTCACCAAATAAAACGCGGGCAGGGTAGTTCTTAATTTGTACATCGACGCCGATTTTCAACCATTCATTTTTTATATAGATTTGGACGTTTTCTCTGATTGGATTGCCGGCGGTTGTGCTAAAGCCAAAAGATAATTTTTGGGTATTTTTATATCGAAAACCATTTTCATTTTTAATCCAACCAGCTTCGTCTAAAAGTCGCTCGGCTTCTTTGACGGAATACTTATATATTTTAATATTTGAAGTCGAATCCGGATACCAGGGGCTAGATTTTGATTGATAAAAATTTGATACCTCCTGTTTGTCTTCGAAAAAAGTTTTGGCTATTTCACTTCGATTAATGGATTGTACCAGGGCAGTTCTTACCCTGATGTCTTTTAAAATCGGTGAATCCATGTTAAATGATAGGTGCTCGAAATTGCCGCCTTCCTTAAACACAACGGAATAATTAAAGTCTTTTTCCTTGGCCCAGCGTTTATCAAATTCTAGGCCTTGATCAAACGTGACTCCGATTGGCGCGATCATATCCAAAGTTCCACTTTTAATATGGGACTCAAAAGTATTGCTATTAGGTATAATTTTCAAAATTATTTTTGAAAAATAAGGTTGTTTACCATAAAAGTAAGGATTTCGAACCAGCACAATATGACTTCCAGGCTTAATTTCAGCTACCTTGAAGGGTCCGCTGTAAGCCGCTTTGGTAGCTATGTCCAACGCATAAATATTTTTATTTGCATAGCCACTTTTTACCAATTTATTGGCTTCAAAGAGTTTCCGATCCAAATGCGCAGGCAGTGGAAAGAACTCGGGTAATTGATAATAGTTCCAAGAATTATTGGAATACGTAAACTGACATACTTTTGGACTGGATTTTTCAAATTCAATGTTATCTATTTTGTCATAAATTTCTTTGTTGGCAACTTGCACCAACGGGTTTTTGCCGACCTCAAGCGAATAGGCAAAGTCCTCGCAAGTTATAGGAACGCCGTCGCTCCATTTTGCCGACGATTTAATTTTCCAAGTAACTATTTTTTTTACTTTCCCATTTTTATTTTTAGCTTTTACCATTTTCGTGGATGGAATTTCCTCCGCTAGCATTGGGACCCATTTTAGGTCGGCATCCATGGTCACCAAAGTTCGATTAATCATAAATTGTAAATAACGGGCGGCAGCCATGGCCATGATGTGGGGGTGAAGTGTTTCGTACTCTTGGCTAATTCCAATGACCAGCGTATCTTTTTTCGAAACGTCATTCAATCCGACCGCGCTGCCAATCGAGGTCATCAAGATAGCTATGGTTGCAACTAGAAAATTCATATTTAGGCCTTTCTATTTAAGTAATTGGATAGCAATTCGGGATGTTATAGTGCAATGTACTCACATTCAATCGGAAATAGGGAGTTTAACAGTGACAATTTAGGGCACGATGTCTAAATCTCTACAGTTGAAATTGAATCTTGAATCAAATACTTTAGTGGCACTTAACGCTGAGTTTGGTTGGCTCAAGTTTCTTCCTATGCTTGGGCCATTGAGCTCTGCCGAATTGAATGGATTATATCATACAATCGATTCTATTTTAAAAGCAAAAACAAGAAGCCGGTGATATAAGATGAGCACATTTTTTAGACTCATCAATTAAACTAGTCAGGTATTTAATTGTTTTATATTTTTGTGCCCAATGGCTATCGGTAATATAATAGAATCCCATTCGAAATTGAATAGCGCTTTCAGACATCAGAGCCAAGCCAGCCAGTTTATAGTGCAAAAAAATAAATCGCAATGACACGGATTCAGCCTTTAGAAAAGGTATCTATAGCGTTTAATAATAGCTATTGAAAATGGCCGAAAGAGGAATTGAGAAAAGCTTGTGGTTTTATGTTTAGGCTCAAAACAAACGGAAAATGATTTATAGTAACGACGTTTGTCAATTTTGAGGGGTTACTTGCGAACTAATCAATCGAATGGAATAGTTTACAAGCATTCTTTGCAGTTGTTAAATAAAAGCCAAAAACCGGGGATATCAACTCTCAGATTTTTGGCAGATTTCAATAGGCTAGCAATAGCCTGGGTAAATAAATTTGTTTCTTGGTATAACAAAGATCACCGTTGAGTCACGTCACAAGTGTCAAATTAAATAACTTGAAAAGAGAAAAAAATCAAATACAACAACTGAACTTAGCAAATCTAGCTGAGTCCACACGACACCAATCCTGAAATCTATTCGAAGGTTGGATATTGGGAGGATCTTGAAAATTGTAAGGTGGAAATTAAGTGCAGTTTTAATTTTGTGTGGGCTCATTCTAGCCGGACTGTTGGACAAAGGGGAGTACCTTAGTCGACATTTTCCAGTCATGATTGGTAATCAGCCCTCATGGTTTTCAATCACTTTAATTCAAGTCATGGGTTGGCAAGAAACCCGATGGTATCCAGGCTTCACACCAGTAATGCTTGCTGCAAGAGCTGGAAATGTCCAAGTCGTTAGAAAGCTGATTGAAATGAAAATCGATTTAAATGCCGTCGATGATCTTGACGGAAGAAATGCACTTATGTTTGCAATATTAAATGGACACAATAAAGTGGCAAATTACCTTATAGAAGCTGGGGCCGACCTTAATGTTATAGATTATAGAGGACAAACATCTTTGGACCATGCCAAAAACGCCAAAAACATAGATTTGATTCGTTTGATTTCCGCCGAGCTTTCTGCGAGCAGGTGACACACAGCCCTCCGGTTTCAGGTAGCATTGCAGTCGCAGGGTAGTGTAAAGAACTTTTTCAACGTAGGAAAATTTTTATAGTTCCCTAAGTTTTTACTTAAATTTAAAGGGGATCCTTGACTAAAATTTCAAGTTTGAGGCGGTTTTCAGTATAGAGCACCGCTAGCTGAAGCTTAGGGCTAACTATAATTGTTTCTTCGTTTCCAGTGCTCAAATTTTTTGATCGAAATGATGGAAAGTTGGGTGCTTCAATTTTTGGATCATAGAAATTATAGTAAGGCCAAATTCTTTCAATTTTTGAGCAATGTAAATCTCCTTTAACATCTTTTATTAAAATTATAGAAATGACCTGCAAGTGTAAGGTAATCTTATTATTTGTCGGCTGGGTTTGAAAAACTAAAACCGAGGTTTCCGAAATATCAGACGTATAAGTATAAACAAGTTGGCCTTTTATACGTTTTGTTTCAGCCTCTCTAAGAGCCGCGCATTCATCAATTCCCCAGCTAATAGACGACGTTAAGATTAAAACAAATAACATCATTGAATGTTTCAAAGTATACCTCCTGGCAGAATTAAAAATGGTAGGATATCCGTTTATTGAACAGTTATAAACGGGACTTTTTAATTGAGACACTTTTTGGGAGTTTAGGTATATTAATTTCAATACGACCACAGCCCAAAGTCGGAATAGTTTTATTGGGCAATAGTATAGGTATCGTTTATTTTTTGCACTCGGATTTGCTTGTCCTCGTTTCAACCCATAAGATGGAGGTCACTGGGTTAGGGGTAAACAGGATGCAGAAATATACAGCGTTAAAATTGTTTTTCATTTTAATTTTTCTATCACTAAGTCCGTGGGCCGATGAATCTCAAGATCCCTCAATGAATATCAAAATCCTTCGTGAACCTACGTCTTTTGAACAATCGAGATACAATGAACTTGCACAAATAAAAAGTCGGAAATGGCAAAAAACAATGCCTCCGGTTTCTTCCGTAATGGAAAATTATAAACGCACGATCATTCATATTCACTCGGTCTATTCCCATGATGCCTGCGACAATAAACCATTTATTGACGGCAAACCTAATGAGCCATGTTTTCAAGATCAGCAAAGATCATTTTGTGAATTGAACACGGACATTGTTTTTTTAACTGAACATGCAGCCCATATGGGTGAACATCCGTTCGACGACATTTGGCATTTGCAGCCAACCGATTCTTCTATTTTTGAAAATGGCGAGCAAGTCGGAATCGTTCGCACATGTGCCGATGGACATCGAGTTCATATATTTTTGGGAGCCGAAAATAAATTAATGCCTATTGGTTTGGTTCGCCATCCTGATGCGCTGCCAGCAACAAGTCTTTCCGATACCTATTCGAGTGATGATTTAGAAGCCGTTAAACGATTTCGTGAGGCAGGGGCACTTGTGGGAATGGCTCATACCGAGGGTGCCAATAAATCGGTCGATTACCTAAAAAATCTAGGAATTGATTTTTTAGAAATTTATAATATTCACGCAGAGTTTCTGATTTTACTAGCTCAGAAAAACTATTTTCGAATTCTAGGACGCCTGTTTAATTTATTGGCGTTTTCTTTTTACCCAGCGTTAGAACCAGACCTTTTGTTTTTGAGTTTACAAACTGAAAATCAGGCGGCATTAGACAAATGGGCGGCCGTTGCGTTGTCTCAGCATATCACTGGTACGGCAGGAACAGATGCGCACCAAAATGTGACTCATAAAAAAATGTTTGATGGCGAGCGCTTTGATAGCTATCGGCGAATTCAAAGATGGTTTTCAAACTACTTGTACGCTCCAGATGCAACTGATCGCAAAGCTATTTTAAAATCTATTCGCGATGGACGAAATTTGGTCGTGTTTGAAGTTTATGGAATGCCGAAAGATTTTAATTTTTCAATCGATCTACATCAAGGGGTCGCTCAGATGGGTGACATGGCAGAGTCATCAGGGCCTTACACGGTTCGAATGCACATGCCAAAACTTATTTTTAATGGCGAAGAAAACACCAAAGCCGACTTAGAAGGTATTTTGTTTAAAGCGACGCCAAAAGGCTGGGTCGAAGTAGCACGCGGTAACACTGCTGAATTGATTTATCAGGGCGAAGGGCCGGGCGTTTATCGTGCTCAAGTTTCGATTCGCCCAAATCATTTGCAGACCTATATTCCGGGTATGTGGCATTTAAACAGAAAACATGTTTGGCTATATTCGAACCCAATCTGGATAAAGTAAAAATCTTTTATCGATAGTGCCTCCTCAAAAAAAAGTGTGCTGCTACAATTGTTTTAATAACATCAAGACGCGAACACCAACGGCTCGTTTTGCTTTGTTGAGCATTTCATATTGCGAAGTTTCGTTTGCTACGTGATAAAATATGCCGCCTCCTCTTTTGATATCCATCCCTGAATATTTTTGGGCGACCACTAAACCAAATTTTGCTTTGTAATCAAGTTGCTTAACTGTAAAGGCCCCTCCGCGAGCAATCATTTTGTCGGGATCAGAGAATGGTGTAGTCTGTTCGCCATTTAATAACTGGGACCCAGGCAAAAAATACTGCTCTGTTTCACTTAGTGAGGCTTTAGGTTTTTGAGAAATTCCCGTTCGAGCGGTGTAGGCCGCATCAATCTCTTTAATTTTTGGAATGTCACTGGTTTCTAGCTTTTTTGAAATTCCATAAATAAGCATATCACCTGCGACATCCACTGCCACAGCTCCACAGGCAATTTCACTCATTACGGCGCATCCTCCAGCCAACCACGCCAAGTGTCCCGTGCTGACGGCCATAAACGCTTTTGCGCCCACATCATCGGGCATTCCATTTGCGATTAAGTTAGTCATTGTGAATTCTTTGGCCATCCTGTGGTTGAGCTGGCTTTGGTAAGCCGATTGCTTTTCAGCCTTCAATTGCCATACAGAAATATTATTGAGTCGATCTTTTTGGCTGGCTTCAAGGCTTTCTCTGATTGGTATATTTTCGGGTTTTTCGGCAAATTCAACAGCCATTGGATTTACAAGTATTTGGGCTCCTGGCTCTCGGAGTAGACTGAGTGGCCGAGAAAAATCGCCTTGAAAAGCGCCCAACGAGTACAAAAGGCTCTTAGTTTTTTTTGGATCAGCTCCTGCTGAAGCAATGTAGTCTCTAATTTTACTTTCAAAAACTTGGGACAGAGTTTTTTGCAGAACTAAATTTTTTGGCCCGTCGGGGCGTTGGTTGGCTTCGATTAAATAGGTTTCAACGTCTTTAATAGAAAACGTTTGAACAATTGTTTTTAAATACTCTTCATCTAATATATTCTCTGGACCTTTATTGCAAAATCCCTTTCGTACTACCCGTGCAGGTTTAGTGTCGGAATCGGTAAGAAACCAGCCTGTGTTGCACAACAAAGTGTCGCTCGATTTTCCTCCCAGCATTTCTATGCGTTCAGTATAATCTTGAATCATAGCAATTTCTGTTTTAGCAAAACTAAGTCTTTCAGAATCTGGAATTTCGCCCATTCTGCGCATACGTCGCATTTCATTTACAATTTCTAGGGTTTGGGATTCACTAAAATTTTGAGGTCTCATCCCTTCTAAAAGTGGATACGGATTTCCTATTGGATTTTGTGTCTGTCGGACCATACTTAATTCAGGGAATTCTAGTCGCAAGGTCTTAAGAAACTTTAGGTATTTGTAGTTGTGAACATCGGTTTCTTGTTTTTTAGCCTTCTCAAATTGACTTGGGTTCGCCTTGTAAATGCTATCCAGATAGTGGATTGCTGATTCTACGATTTCATCCGTTGCATAAATTGATTTCACATTGAGATATTTTTCGAAATAGTCTAGCGCTACATGAATCGAACTGAAATCCTTTGGGTTGGCTTTGCATTGAGAATCTTTTTTTGCACATTGAACTTCACAGGCAGCAACCATAGTTTTGCATTGACCACTTCTAATGGCTTCTACTGACAAGGCACCGGTCACCATCATTTCTGGAAAACCAGCTTTGCTAAAATTTAGCCCAGAATACATATCAATATCAAAGTGGTTTTTTCGAAACTGTGTTTTTGCAATATCTGCTGCATCCGGACGATCCGCGTATTTTGGATAGAGTTTTTTAAAAGTAGAAAGCGCTTTTTGGGTGCCGGCGTCTGGATTCATTTCTTCTGGTAACATTAAAGTTTCACACGCTGATGCAATGCGATTATCAAGTTTTGCAAGTTCATTGCCTCCGCAGCTTGCCTTCAATTTTCCAAAATCTACTTTTCCCTCTTTGTCAGCACACAAATTTGGGCTAGTTTCAATCTCGGCTGATAATTTGTTCAAATTTTGAAGATTGCCAGAAGTATTTTTAGGCAAAACTAAAGCCTTTCCTGAACAAGTCGTATGATCATCTGCAGGGTCAGGCGATCGTTCCAAATATTTGACTGGGATTAAGCTATTCTCAATTTTAGCGGGGTCTTTTCCTTCCTTCAGATTTTCAATAATTTTTTCAATATCGCTAACCATTGAAGGTGCAAAACGAGAGCATACAAATTCAGTGATATTATCTTTTTTAGCGGAAACTTGTGAGCCAGGGTATTTTAGAGTTTTCAGAATTTCCTTTTCTTCTGGTGTAATTAAAGGATGGCAAAAGAGAATCTCACTCGAAAATAGGAAAAAAAATAGAATTTTATAGAAAGCAAAATTTCGCCGAATGTTTGAAATGACCACGCAAACTATTCGGAACTATACTGTTATATATTAAAAAAAAACACCCAGACCTACGGCCTGAATAGATCAAAGTTAAACTTCCAAATTAACGTTTGTAGCCTTTGTTAGGATTCTAAGGTCATTTCCGTATTGAGCTGACCGCAGGCAGCTAGAATGTCATCGCCTTTTGTAGCGCGAATGAGCGTTGGAATTTTAAAGGGTTCCAGCAACTGTTGAAATCTTAAAACTGATTCCAAATCGGGGCGATTGTATTCAGCGCCAGGAAATGGATTAAATGGAATTATATTTAGATAAGCTTTTTTACCTTCAAGAAGGCGCCCCGTTGCCACCGCATCAGCTTCTGAATCGTTAAAATCTTTTACCAATAAATACTCGTAAGTGACAAATCGCTTTTCATCTTTTGGTATAGCGGCCACTAATTTTAAAACATCGGCCAATGGATATTTACGATTAATAGGAATGAGTTTATTTCTTTTTTCGGTAAACGGGGAGTGAAGAGACAAAGCAATATTAACGTTTGGCATTTCATTTTGCCACCGGGCTAGTCCAGGAAGATATCCAGACGTTGAAATGGTAATTTTATGAGCCGCAATGCTTACGCCGTGTTGAGACAAAAATATCTCGGCTGAGGTTTTGACGGCATCGAAATTATGCATAGGTTCCCCTTGACCCATATAAACGATATTTAAAATTCGATCATCGTCGGGGCGATTTTGCGTGAGCCACTTCTGTGCTTCCAAAAACTGACCGACAATTTCTTCAACACTTAAATTTCTAGTAAAACCTTGCTTGCCTGTAAAACAAAATGAGCAATTCATAGCGCAGCCTACCTGCGAAGACAGACAAATCGAATATTTTCTCTGAAACGGGATCAAAACGGTTTCGACTTTGTTGCCGTCTCGAAGTTTAAATAAAAACTTTACGGTTTTATCACCGGACTCATGCACATGATCAATTTTAGGGAGTTCAAAATCCAATTTCTTTAAATAGGCGACGGTTTTTTTCGCTAAATTATTGTGAACACAAGGTTCCCGTTGATTTTTCTTATAATGCCAATTGAAAAGAAGTCTAGCACTTGCAGGGACTAGTTCTTGCTCAAGGCAAAGATTTTGAAAATCGTTAAAAGAATATTGATAAAACGAATTCATCGAGCCTTAAACTAATCTTTAGCGACCAAAGGATCAAGGGAATTTATTTTAGTTTACAGCAGGTAAGACTAAAAAAGATATTCCAATATTATTTGCGACTACCAAAATTTGTGTATAAAAACTCGTCCAAATTTGTTTTTTCGTCAGCAAGTATTTTAGATACATCTACATATTCGCTTGCCTGAAAGTGTTTGTTTTGCATATCTTGTTCAATTCCTTTAACTAAATACGGCGTATCCATAAACCAACTGCTAGCAGTTGCAACGGCACCTAGGGACCCAACTTCTTGATAATAAATATTGACAGGAACGCCAACGGCCATTGATAAAATGGCATACCTTGCCACTTTGATATCTGGAATCGACATGGTAACAACAACCGCGCCAGCTGCCCCTTGTTGAGCTACTTGCATTTCCCAAGTTTTTGCGTAAGCACCTTTGTAGCTTACTTTAATGATATCACCGCTGATGACTCCGCAATATTTTGAACGGATCGGGCACTTTTGAGTTTGGTCTTTTTTACCTTTAATATATCCAAGATCGTCTTCAGCAAAAGCCGGAGTCATCGGGACTGTTTTGACTAAAAAAGTATTTATATGGCGGTAAGAGGTGGTTGCCATAGGATTTTTTATCAAACGCGGACGTTCATAATGCATGACAACGCGTGAATCAGTTAATCGAGTCAACTCTTGGCAAACTTTGTCAGAGGCATTTGTGTAAAATGGGCTAACGCGAACTAAGTTAGATCCTTCAGTGACGTCATTATCCAGTTTTTTTGCAACTTCTGGATCGGCCACAGTCACGATGCTCGCACCCACAAGACCTTTAGAATTCCTGACGGTAATTTTTTGATTCAAATCTAAATAGACATCACCGCGCACAGCGGGTTGGCCATTGGCCGCTGCTGCTTGATAATTCAATTGAAGCAAATCGCCAATCCAAAGAGTTACCTCACAAATATCAGCATAGTTCATTCCCATAATGGTTCCGTATCGCGCGGGCACGGGTAGGGCTTTTTTAATAACACCAGCGCGATATCCGTTAGAGGATTCTGTTAATGCAAACGATCCAGACTTGGCATCGGGCGTATGCAAACTGATGCCCTGTTGGGTTGCAGTATCCCCGAGCGAGATCGATGCAACAACATTTAATAAAATCAAAAGTCCATTAAGTATATGTTTTTTCATATGTTTTCCTATGTTTAATCTAGTTGTCTTTTACTGAGAGGAATCTACATTTTTATAAAGATTATAGATCATTCGAACCGTATTTGCTGGCGGTGTTGGGATAAAATTCGTTACTGCTTGCAAATCTTGAACTAAACCGCTGTCTAAGTATTTCTTAAATGTAGCGGCTTGGCTGCTAGCAGGCACTTCGTCGCTGGCTGGACGAAAACCATATTGTTCTACTGCTAATGTTTGGATCTCTTTGCTTAGTAAAAAATCCAAAAATTTACGCGCGGCTAAACGCTGGTTTAGAGTGGTGTTTTGTTTCAAAATATAAAAAGGGTGATCTGTCAGTAAATTATATTTTGGATACAATAGATGAGCTTTGTTTGGACCCGTTCCTAGTTTCTGAAGAGTTCGCGTTACCGCTAGATTTTCATATATTAGAGCACCTTGAAATTCGCGACCCATAGAAGACACGTTGGCCATTCTTGCGGCCAATCGACCCGTGCTGGCTTCAGAGGAAACAATTCTTCGTTTTAGGAATCCTAAAAACCCTTGAAATTCTTTAACATTTAAGAAATTTTCATTTAAATCCTGTACCCGCTGTCCGCGATTGTTGAAAAAATCGTAAGAGGCTACAAACAGTGACATGAGTCCACTATTTGATTCAGCATTGGTCGTTGCGAATTTAAACATACGGTCTGGATCTCCAAACATCCCTGCGTTATTTTGACCTTCATTTCTATAAATATTATAGACAGAAACCATATTTATTTCCTTAGGCATATCTTTCATTTTTTTCAAAGTGTCTTCGTAAATCACATAAACAAGAGGGCTATAGGCTAATGGATCTTCTGAATCGAACGCGCCCGAAGTGTAAGATTCGTTGACTATATTTCTAAACGCAGAGCTCGCTGGAGACCAAGCTGTGATCGAGTTGGCATTGCCGCTCGCAATCTCTTCGCCCGAAGAAATCGATCCTGTGTAGTTAATTATAACTTGGAAAGGCTTCGAGCCACCTAGACTATTTAGTTTTTTTGCTTCGAATCGCTTAAGAGTTTCGTTAAGCCATTCTTGCTTTTCACTGCCAGCAGCAATTTTTACGATGATTCCGCCATCATCAGCCGAGGCAGGCGCTTCTGTAATTTGTTTTTTTACTGGTTGTTTTTTAAAATCTCTTACATCGATCAATGCATCTGGCATCAGGTCCGACGTTTTTTGATTTAAAACGACCGCTTTGTTAAGGGTAGCATCGCGAGGAGCTGTTGTTGTGCTCGTCGGCGTTGGGTCGGCCGTTTTGCTATTGACATTGCTCGTGGTGGATCCGGTTCCTGTGGTCCCTACTTTTTGAGCCGGCAGAGCGGTTTTTTCACCAGACCACGGTCCTTTGTACTCTTCGAATACGAGAGGTTTAGGGCCGGCCGCCATTGTCGTGCCGGCGAAAATGAAAGTCAGTAAAAGAATCGAATAGTTTTTTGTCATGATATACCTCACATGAAATCCGCAAGTTTACTTAACAGGTCTTGAATTGTACTCTTATCACCTTTGTAGGCAGCACCTTTTGTTTTAGCTGAAATCTCTGTTAAAAGAGCCTCTGCGCGAACGGGAGCTTCGTAAGC
Organism: Pseudobdellovibrionaceae bacterium; assembly: GCA_043745515.1. Lineage (GTDB taxonomy): Bacteria > Bdellovibrionota > Bdellovibrionia > Bdellovibrionales > Bdellovibrionaceae > UBA2316. Next base: position 14,987 of record JAYTTH010000385.1, read on the forward strand.
AACGCTAAACACGGGTACGACACATGGTACGCCGCCAAGAGTATAACCCGTCATTCCCTTTACGAACTGATCCATTGGCATTCGAGAGTCATCGACCCCATCGGTAAGAAGAATGATCGCTTTGATTCGAGCCGTTTTATCAGTGCGTTCCTGACACAAATGGTTGGCTGCTTGAACTAATGCGTCTTTGATCATTGTTCCGCCTTCGGCAGTAATTAGTTGAATAACTCTGCCAATTGATGCTTTTACAGAATCGTTCAAAGGCGTCACAATGCCGTTGTATTTTTCATCAAATCGCTCTTCCGGGCTAGATGAAAGCCAAGAGCTTAAACCAGTTTTTGCTTGAGCGCCTGACGAGCCGCCTCCTCGACCTAAATTGGTAGCAATAAGTTGAACGTCGCTGCTAAATTGATAAACAGAAACCCAGTCTTTTTCAGATAACGAGTTGACAACCTGAGTAGCCGCGCTTCTAGCGCTCGCAATGCGATTGCCGTCATTCATACTGCCAGAATGGTCAAACACGATTGCTAAGTGTGAAGGTTTTTTTACTTCGCCTGACCAAATTCTGAGAATCGTATTTATTGTATCAACGTTCGGCGTTGCTAAAAAGTTTACTTCTTTTATTTTTGCTGTTCCATAGGCCTGATGAAATCGGTTATCAAGTTGGATATCTTCTTCACTAGCCGCTGGACGTAATCCGCGTTTCATTGCGGCTACCTGTTGGTTCTTCTCTGTTAAAAACTTGATGTATTTTTCAGAAGCTGATCGACGCTCTGGAGTGATTCCTGTTACCATTGCAATCGGGTGATTTGAGTTTTAAGTACCATCTTTTGGCATGATGGCAATCAATCGCCCAAAGGTTGGATTGACATTTTCCAATGATTCAATAACCAAGTTTTCATAAAGAACAGCTGCGCTTAAATAAGAAGGACCGTTATACAATAATGATTGTGCGTAAAAACCAGTTGATTCACCGTAATGAACCATACTTTTTTGAATGGCTTTTACGAAATCTTGATTGGTTTTGTCATTGACGTCGACTGAATTCAAAACAGCTAGCCGTTTGTTTTTGCTTAATGAAGCCGCATAAAACTGAGCAATCAATGCACTTAAACCAGAATTACTGCTTTTAGGACTTGTGTGTCCAAATTTAAAATTAGGATCAGTTTGGGCGCGTTTCATGATGTCTGCCCAAGTGATATCTTTTTGAGGATAACCAAAACTATTGGCCACTTTTTCCCACATGGCAATTACTACAGGCGAGTTGACAAGAATCGTAGGGTTGATAAATAGATCTTTCTTCTGAGCCACTTTAAATTCAGCACTAGCCACGTTCAAGTAAATATCGCTTGCAGGGCTTACCATGTCCCAAAATTTTACTGACTTATATTTATCTTTAGCTGAAATAAAATTAGCCCCTGCAGTCGCTGAAGCAATCGCTTCTTTAACAATGACTCCAGAACCATCTGTAAAAGTATTTACGCAAATCTCTTTGCCATTAACTTTGTTGTTTTGTGTGTTGAAAGTTTGAGTTACTTCATTAATCCAGTTTTCTTTTTCAGAGCCATAGATTAGATTTACCACGATATTGGACCCAGTTTCGACACATTTGGCGGCTTTCTGCGCTGGAGCTGCCAAGACATTTGAAAATAGTCCAGACACCATTACTGAGATTGTTGTTGATAAAACAACTTTTACTATCGACATTTAAAACCTCCGAGGTTTAGAAATTTACAAAATTAAAATTTTATTATTCAGTAATTGGATCTTTCATTTGCACTTTGATGTTTTTCATTACGTTTTGAAGTTTAATATTACTACCTAGTTCATAATATAGGACACACTATCTGCCAGAAAAAATGAGCGCACAAGATATGGATCCGCCTGAACTGCTTTCAGGTCCGACTCAACT
>JAYTTH010000386.1:0-16871 GCA_043745515.1 Pseudobdellovibrionaceae bacterium
TAACTTCGACGATAAAAGGTTTTCGAGCCCCTTTGCTTGCCGGACGGACGTCAATTACCGCAGCAGTGATGAAGAATTTTCGCTATTCCTATGACGCCAGTCTAGTTCGTAAAGACAAATGGCCCTTTAAACACACTCCAGAACTTTGGAATTTAGGTTTGTCACAAATTGAATTGGCGGGAACTAATCGTGAAACCATCGCTATGGATTATAATGTTTTATATGGTCAATGCCATGGAGTCTTTAATCCAAAAAATTCTGGTGAGTGTCGCGATTTAGATAGTACTCTTTTGGAATATTATGAAAAACAAACCTACGCATCTTATGTTCAAGCGTTTTTAAAAAGTTATTATGGGAATCGCACGCCTTTAAGTATTGGCCACCATTTTTCTTTGTGGAATAAGGGAATTTATTGGAAGGCCTTGCAGCGATTTGTGCTTGATGTTTGCTCGTTGCCTGAAGTTAAATGCGTCACTCACATTGAACTAGTAAATTGGATGGAAACTCAATCGGTGCGCTGGGGAAGTTCTTTTTTAAATAAAATGAATCAGGGACTGTTTTCAAAAGAGGCAATGCCTGCGTCTCCAAAGCTGGCTCTCAGTAACGATTTGACGCCTCAATCAAGCCCGAATCAGTTTTATGAAGAAATTGTAATGCCGGAAATTCCAAAGTCTGTCGAGCGCGTTATGCTAAAAGGTGACTTGCCTCAGGCGCATAAAGAAATTTCTAATGATGTCGATATGGCGAAATTTCGAATTACAAAATAGATTTTTAATAAAAACTATATTTCAAATTCCATATAAAGTGGAAGATGATCGGACAAAGCAGTCCATGGGACTTCCTTCAATGATTTCACTTCAGTTGGGTTAATATTTTTAGCGTAAATTCGATCAAGACTTAGAATGGGTAAAAAACTAGGAAACGTTTTTGCATAGTTTTTATTAAGTTTTTTGTGGCATTCAAAAAGTCCCAATTTGTTTTCGAAATAGTGAGAAAGTTCCTTGCCCCAATCATTAAAATCACCTGCCAAAATAAAAGGGGCCTCCGGTGGAATTAATTTTAAATAACGTGCTATAACTCGCTCGACTTGTTTTACTCGGTCTTTATGCCTTAGATTCAAATGAACATTGAACACGTGCAATGTTTTCTTGTCAGTCAATTGAATTTCACAGTGTAAAAGCCCTCGTTTTTCTAGTTTATGCAATGTTAAGTCTTCGTTTTCCCAGTTGCTTATTGGATGTTTGCTAAGAACCGCGTTTCCATGGTGCTGATCTCTATTAATTGCATTTTTTCCATAACATTGGTCGTTCCATACAGATTCAGCTATAACGTCCAATTGAGATAAAAATCTACCCGTGAATTCGTTAGGAATAAAATCCTTTCCGGCACCGACGATCTCTTGAATCAGTAAAAAATCAATTGGTCTGGATCTCACCGCATCTTTTAATTTTTTCAAAGTGTTTGAAAGTAAAAAAGTCGATCTTGCCTTATGAATATTAAAAGTAATAAATTTATATTTCATAACCAATTTTTAAACCAATAAGCAAATCGGCACAACAATCGAAAAAAAAACGAATCGTTATTTAGTTCTTCCTGTGTAACCAATCTTGATTCTGAATAAATTTTTTGCCAATATTTTTCTAAAGCTTTTAGTTCCTCCGGATTTTCTAAAGTAATATCTAATTCAAGGTCATGAACCAGGCTGCGATGATTAAGATTGTGACTCCCCATGGTTGCCCAATCGTCAATGGTCGTACTTTTAGCGTGCAAAAACGAAGGCAAATAGCGGTAGACTTTTATTTTTCTAGTCAAAAGCGTTCTAATAATAAATCGAGCCGCCATGTCTACAATTATGAAATCACTTCGCCAAGGAATTATTATTTCAATGTTAGTGTGGGTTTTGGTTGCTGTCTTTAAAGCTTTCAAAAGTTTTTTTGAAGGAACAAAATATGGTGTCAATATTTTAATTTGAATTTTTGAATTCCGAATTTTTTCAATAAGCAGATTTCTAGAAGATCGACGAGCGGCCATCGAATGAGTCGATCGCACACGCGTGAAATTTATTTTTGGAATACGACCACGCAAAGAAAGTCTGAATTTGTTCCAATAGGCATTCGCGAGTTCCCAAATTTTAATAACCTCCGGCCCCTCGACTTTGGCAGCTAGATCTTTCCATGCCAAATTGCCACTGGATGTTTGCGAATGTAGTTTTGAGATATTAAAACTACCCACAAACGCAGTTTGTTTATCCACAATCAGAAGTTTTCGGTGATTGCGGCGATTGGCGGTTCTTATAAATTGAGTTAGGCGCGCGTAACCAATCAAAATTCTTGGCAATGCTCGAAATACTCGAAATTGGATTTGGTGGGCCTGACAGTAAGTTCGAAGCTCTAAAATTTGGCTGTGACTTCCGATGCCGTCAACCATAAGGCGAACAGTCACGTTCCGTTTGGACGCGTTCGCAAGGGCCTTTAAAACACGTTTTCCAATATCATCGCATTCAAAAATATAACTTTCCATAGTGATGTTAAACTTCGCAATTTCAATTTCTGCAATGGCCATGCTGAAATAGTCATCGCCCGAGCCAATAAACTTGAAAGAAGAAAATGGTTCTGTTGTCATCAAGCTAAAGACTATAAAATAATTCGGGCTTCGCCAATAGCCAAATTATTTAGTTTCGAGAACGCAGTACTCAATAATAGAATCTTGTTCTTTTTTATTTTTGGAAAACATCGAAATCGTCGCTGGTTTATAGTAGTCGTTTAGGATGTCGACTGGGTTTTGTCCTCTTATTTGGCTGTTCTTAAGGTCGTTTAAGTATTTCGCAAGCTCTAAACGTCCTTGGTAAAACTTGGGAAGGTCCTGGCTAAAAATGACCAAATTTGAAAACGTGATCCCAAGTTCAACATTTGGATCATTTCCCCTTTTAACCAGCGAGATTTGCTTGAGCGATCTTTTAATCCTTCTGGGCCCCAGGTAACATTGAATTTTTTCTTTTATCGGAACCTTAAAAGAATAGGAATCGGCCAAAAGATCTTTTGCTAGCGAGAGTTTGATGAATTGTGAATCAATAGCCTCTTTGTCTGAGCCAGAACCCATTTGTTTGAGAATTTTAAACTCAATTCGAGCATTAACAAATAAGTCAGGTCTATTTCCGGCCATCAAAGTAAGTTCAAGTGGGTTCATACCAGGCATTAAATGGTTGAGCTCGATAAAGGCTTGCTTTTGACTATCGAAGGCAACTTCCGATTTGTCATAAAAGAGTTTCAAATCTGCTGCATCCAAAATTGCTGAATTCACATTTACTTGAAGCCAAACAGGGCGATTACTTTGGCGACCTAAGGGAAGCTGTGTTTGGTTATTTAGGACCAAATTCAAGAGTCGTTTTTGACTCCAGAAAATTTTTTCATTGGCACTCGCTGCACTTAAGGCAGCCAGGCGCTTAATATTTAAAGCGGGAAGTGATTCAAAATAATCGGTCAAATTTTCTTTTAAATAGCCCAACGGTATTTGAGTTGCGATATCACGAAAGCCTGTCATGGTTTTGGCTTTCAGAACAAACTCACTTTTAGAAAAATTAAGCTCGATACTTTCATTTTTTGAAAGTGATTTTATTTTTTTATTTGGTTTGGGTGAAACCCAGTTCCAATTGTTATCTAAGTTATTTAGACCTATAATTTCAGTGTTGGCTGGCGACTGCATCGAAGACGTATTTACTAATTTAATTTTTGTTATACTAATCGATTCGCCAAATTCGACTATTCCATCATTGTTTTCATCGGCGAATTCCACGCCCTGAATTTTAAGATTAAATTTTTCAGAGTACGAATTCAAAGTTTTTCCAGAGAGTAAGAAAATATGTCTGCCCGACTGGCCGGAATAGCCGTTGTTTCCACTAGATCCGTTTGATCCGCTCCAGCCATCACTGCCGCTATTTCCCGATGATCCACCTGACGTGCAGGAATTTGAACCCCCACTGCCTCCGCGGCCACCACTGCCGCCAATACCACCGTTGCCAGCAGTCCCTTGGGAGCCTCCAGAACTTTCGGTCGATCTCACTAACATCAGCAATTCAGATTGATCTTCAATAGTGCCTACGCGAATATTTCCGCCCTTGCCACCTGAGCCTCCTCGTCCACCATTACCGCCATTGGCAACTATGTTTATCTTTTTAAGTTCAGCTAGGCTAAAAGCTTTTTCGAAATTAAGGATTGAAGATTCGCTACTGATTTTGACAGTAACGCTTTTATGTGACGAATCGGGATAGCTAAGTTCTAAAAAAATATCCGAAGCATCATGGCCAGACTGCCCATCGCTGCCGTAGCTGCCATTTGAATAGTAGCTGTTAGATCCATCTGAGCCATCGCTGCCAGAATTGCCAGAGGAATCGATCGAAAGTTCACCGCGACCAGGATAAAAATTAACTTGCCCATAGCTAGCGAAAGTGAATAAAAAAATTGCGAAAATACCTAATGTCATATTCATAAAGTCTCCAGACTGTCCTTAACGTAAGATTTATTACACGTTCTGATGTCTTGGCGATGATTAAATTTCATTGGGAAATTTTTGCTCGACACCTAAAATAGAGAACTGTCTTAAAATGTGACTAAACCGTATTTGTTTCGTTGCGTTAGGACCATCTTTTATAGGCCAGAACTAAAATCCAGTAAAGCCAGACCTAATACCAGCCGACAAAGATCCAGGTAATCACTGACCAGGATCAAAATATGGACTTTAAGAAATGTGTTCTGTTTTTAGCAGTTTCAGTAGGTTTTTCTACCCAACTGGCGTTCAGCGAGGAGCCACCCCTAAGTCCTGCGACTCTTAGGGCCAAAGTATTGAATGCTTTGCGGGCCAAGACTGAAATTGTTGAAATGGCGGTGACGCTGGCAGGATCAGCCAACGTCGAGAAATATAAAATTTCAATTTCAGATTTAAATCCTGAATCGCTGCTTTTGGTCGAAGCTAGTAAAAACCAACCAGTTGAGCTTTCTAATCTTACCAGGTTTGGCATCAATCCTGAAATACTATCGTATTCCTTTTTCAATACGGAAATTCCAAAGCCATTTGGCTTTGATAAAAAATTTCATATTACCTATACCCCAGTCACTTCCAAGACGGGTTCGTTAACTCACTTTTTGGTTTACTACGACAAAATAAATTTCTATCCCTTAAAAGTTGTCTATTACAATGGTAGTCAGAAGGTTACTACCGTTGAATATCAAGATTATAAAAAATTTAAAAACAAAGTTTGGAGAGCCCAGCGAATTGTATCTGAAAATCACCTTATTCAAAAGACGACTCGAATTGAATTTTCAAAAATTGAAATCAATTCAGATTTAAAAGCGTCACCACGCTTGGGTAAAAAAGACGGATCCCCTGCGATATAGCTATTCTTGTAACAATGTCATAAATGATTCTGGAATCGTAGATTCACATTGGATGGGATTTGCTAACCAGCTGAAATTTAGTTTCCAAGAATGCAGGGCCATCCGATTAAAATTATACATTTTAGAAATTTTGGAATTGTCTTTCGGGTTTCCATAGCGTGAATCCCCAACAATAGGCCGTCCTGCCAAGCGGCTATGTTTCCTAATTTGATGCTGACGTCCTGATTGAAGCCGGCACTCCACTGCTGAAAAAAAGGCACTAGATTGAATAGTTTTATACAAAGTCTTAGACTCTTTCCAATCGGCTGGATTTCCTTGCGCGGTGTCGCGCCCTTCACCTTTATCTGAAATTGGAAAACTCCATTCGAGCCATTCGTCAGAATGTGGCAAAAAGCCCCTAAGGATCGCAAAATAGGTTTTCTGTCCTTTTGCCAAAGCCAGTTGTAAGGCGCTTTGAAGTTCGCCTTTTTTGGTAATTACGACAAGACCACTTGTTTCCCGATCAATTCTATTAACTAGATGCCAGTCATTTCCATACTTTTGTAGTAATGAGACTTCGTCGTTGTGGCAGCTCAGGCCTTCGGGCTTATTTACGATCGTAAAATCAGGGTGATTGAATAACTCTTGAATCATTTAGTTTGAGTTTAATGACATAAAAAGCTAATCTTGTTAAGCACTTATTAAGGTTAATATGGAACAAAAAACGGAAGCTCAAAATTTTCTAAAACAAATCATTGAAAAAGATTTGAAAAATAACACCTACGATGGCCGGGTGGTGACGCGTTTTCCTCCCGAGCCAAACGGCTATTTGCATATTGGACATTCAAAAGCGATCTGTTTAAATTTTGGCTTAGCCCAAGATTATAGCGGGGTTTGCCATTTGCGTTTTGATGACACAAACCCAGAAACAGAAGAAACAGAATATATTGAATCAATTAAAGCGGACGTAAAATGGTTGGGTTTTGATTGGAATCAGAATCTTTTTTATGCATCGGACTATTTTCAACAGCTCTATGATTGGGCTGTGTTGCTAATTAAAAATAATAAGGCCTATGTTTGTAGCTTGAATGAAGACCAGGTCAAAGAGTATCGTGGAGATTTTAATCGGCCAGGAAAAGATTCTCCGGGGCGTTTGCGCTCGATAAGCGAAAATTTGAATTTATTTGAAAAAATGAAACAAGGCGAGTTAGGCGAAGGTTCGAATACCTTGCGGGCAAAAATAGATATGCAGTCGCCCAATATGAATATGCGCGATCCACTTTTATACAGAATCAAAAAAGTACACCATCATAAAACGGGTAATACTTGGAATATCTACCCCATGTATGATTATGCACATCCTTTAAGTGACGCGATTGAAAAAGTAACTCATTCAATTTGCACTTTGGAATTTCAGGATCACCGGCCATTTTATGACTGGTGTATTGAAAATTTGCCGGTTCCTGGAAAGCCAAAGCAATATGAATTCGCACGTTTAAATTTAACGTATTTAGTAATGAGTAAACGAAAACTTTTACAAATGGTGAAAGAAAAATTAGTTGATGGCTGGGATGACCCTAGAATGCCGACCATTTCAGGGATCAGGCGACGTGGTTATACCGCCGAAGCGATTCGCACGTTTACCAAACGCATTGGGGTAGCTAAAGCTCAGAGCCTAATTGATATAGAAATCCTCGAGGCCTGTGTGAAAGAAGATTTGGATAAAATCGGCTATCGCGCTATGGTTGTGCTAGATCCAATTAAAATTACCATTACAAACTATCCAGCTGATAAAACAGAACAAATGGAAGTTTCCAATCACCCCAAAAATGAAGCCTACGGTAAGCGAAAGCTATTTTTTTCAAATGAAGTTTACATAGATCGAAATGACTTTATGGAAAATCCCTCCGTTGATTTTTTTAGACTTGCGCCAGGAAAAGAAGTTCGTTTGCGAAATGCCTACGTCATCAAATGCCAGGACATTGTAAAAGATTCGGCTGGAAAAATAATTGAATTGAAATGCACTTATGACGTCGTTACCTTGCATGGAAAGCCAACTGTTGAAGGTAAAAAAATCAAAGGAATAATCCATTGGGTTTGCGCCAAAAACAGTGTCAGTGCTGAAATTCGATTGTATGGCCGATTGTTCAGTGTTCCAGATCCTGAAAACGCACCCGAAGGTAAAGATTTTAAAAGCAACTTAAACCCCAATTCATTGACAATATTAAAAACAGCACGCCTTGAAAACAGTTTAAAAGATGCCGACGTTTCTAAAAAATATCAATTCGAACGAACTGGCTATTTCTGTTTAGACTTCAAAGAAAGTAAGCCAAACGCTCTTGTATTCAATCGAATCGTTGATTTATAGGGTCTTAGAAATCAGTTACTTGGGTTGCGCCTCAAACCGGGAAAGTCTAATTTTTAAAAATCTGTAATTTTTGAGCTCCTCATTTGTATAGTGGTTAGAATCTAATCACGGCAAAGGAGCCATTTATGAAATCTTTTTTAACACGCGTTTTAGTATTAAGTTTATTAGTTCCCTCACTCTATTCATTGAGTGCATCTGCTGATGTAGATGCTCGAAAAGACCGTCAAGAAGCACGGCAAGATAATCGTCAAGAGCGCAGGCACGTTCGCCATAGCAATCGAAAAGAAAGGCAAGAGGATCGTAAAGAAAATCGAAAAGATCGCAGAAAAGCTCGTAAAACAAAATAAAGAAAACTAAGTCTGCCACTTAAAAAGGCAGGCTTTTTTATTTTTTTATGCGTTCTAGGCGACTCATAACTAGATACAACGATGGAACTACGAACAAAGTGAAAATAGTGGAAACAATACAGCCACCAATGATTGTCAATCCCATAGGCAATCGAGTTTCAGAACCCATCGCATTTCCCAATACGAGAGGCAAAGCTGCTGCCACAGTAGCAACAGATGTCATAATGATCGGGCGAAGCCTGATCGGACAGGCTTCAAGCAAGGCGTCCTTAATCAAAATTTTATCTTTGCTGTTGATATAATTCTTTACTCCGGCCAGTCGATGTCTCATTTGATTTGTAAATTCAACAAGTAAAATTGAATTTTTCTTGGCAATTCCCATAAGGACAATAATTCCAATAAAACTAAATAAATTGAGTGAAACTTTAGCCATCCACAAAGCTAAAAAGGCACCTGTTAGGCTAAATGGCAAAGCCACCAATATCACAATAGGATGAACAAAAGAATTGAATTGAATAGCTAAAATCATATAAGCAACGACTACGCCAATAAGTAAGGCCGCAATCAGACTCGCAAACGCTTCGTTCAATCCAGAGGCGGCCCCTTCTAGCGCAAAACTATACCCTTCAGACAGTTCCTTTTCTGCGATTTCCTTGGTCTCTTTGAGTACATCGCTTTGTGAGGCCCCTGGAACAAGAGAGCCAAATACAGATACGGTTCTCTGGCGGTTGATTCGAGTAATAGTTTGCATTGAACCAACTGTTTTCATATTCACAGCACTTGCCAGCGCCACGATATTGCCAAAAATATTACGAACACCAAGTGACCCAATAGAATCCGCCGAATTGATTACTGCATCGGGAACTTTAACGCGAATATCATACCGTTTGCCGTCGGCCGTGTAACGTCCTTGCCGAGCGCCTCCTATCGAGGTTGCCAAGGTTTGACTAATTGTTTCTTTTGTCAGTCCCAAATTGTAAAGTTCGCCTTGAGATTTTGGAGTGATATTAAGTTCAGGCAATCCAAGTTTAAAATCCGTGTCTAAGTCTTGGCTCAATTTTTTTTCGATAAGCTTTTTCATGATACTATCCGCTTTTTCTTTAAGGACATTTAAATCAGGTCCGCGTAAATTGAAAGCGACCGGAAAAAAACGACCTGAGGTTATTCCACGTGCAGAAATATCACGCATTTGGATGGTAACGCCATTGATAGATTTAAACTGCGCGCGCATATTGTCCATGATTTGAACATGGGTCAGACTTCTATTTTCTTTTGGCTTCAAATAAATTGGAACAGTGATGTTGTTAACAGTAGCACTAAGTCCCCCAATACCCACACTGACTAGGTAGCCTTCAATGTCTGCCATTTTACTAACGACATCTTCGATTTCTTTTGATTTCTGATAGGTGGCTTCTAGCGAACTGCCGGGAGTCGTCGTTGCTGCCAACAAAATAATATTCTGATCTTGCGTTGGCAAAAGTTCTTTTTTTACAAAAGGTAGCAACTGAAGTGACACAATAAAAATACCAAGTGACACAAATACAATTGATTTTGGATGCGTCAAACAAACACCAAGGACTTTTTTATAAAAATGGGCCCACTTTTCTGAAAGCCGATCTACATAGTGTTCAAAACCAGATGTTTTTGCATTGGTCGATAAAAATGCAGCTGCCCGCATCGGTGTGATTGTTACCGCTTCAAGCAGTGACAATAAAATCGCTCCGGACATTGTGATTCCAAATTGATAGAAAAATTTACCCCAAATTCCGTCCATAAAAATTACAGGAATAAAAATAGCAATTACAGACAAAGACGCCGCAATTGCCGAAGGCAGAATTTCTTTTGAACCATCTGAGGATGCTTGTTCGGGATTTTTACCCATTCGATGATGTCGCACTATGTTTTCAAGCAGCATTATCGCATCGTCGACAACAATAGAAATAGCCAGTGTCAGGGCTAGCAGTGTGAATAAGTTCAATGTCATACCTGAAAAATATAAGATTATAAATGTTCCTAGGATCGACGTCGGTATAGAAAATAAAATATTTACGGCAGATTGTAGACTGCCTAAAAACAGAAAGCAGATTAAAATAGTGATAGCCCCTGCAAATACTAGTTTTTCTAAAGTCGCAAAAACCGTAGCTTTAGTCGGCAGTGTAAAATCGATATTTACTTGAGCCGCATAGCCTGCTGGCATATCGGGCTTCATCGTCTCAAGTTTTTTTCTAATGCTTTCAGATAAAGTGACTTCATTTGTTCCGCGTTGTTTTTTTACACTAACAAAAATGGCATCTTTACCTTTAATTCGGGCTAGCCGTCGCATATCGCTGAGCCCTTCTTCAACTTTGGCCACATCTTTAATTCTTAGTGCGGTCTGAGGTTGAACCAATTGTCCACCTCGGCGAAGAATTCTAATATTGCCAAACTCCTCAACAGAAGTAAGCTCCCCTTGCCACTTCACGCGCAGTTCTTGAGCTTCGTGTACATATTGTCCCGCCGCGGATTCTCGATGTTGGGTTGATATCGCCTCTAAAATATCCATAACCGTCAGTTCATTTTTTTTCAGTTTATAGGGATCTACCCAGACTCTTAGGTTTCGAGTCGAGAACCCGGCAATTGAAACCTCTCCTATATTGGGAACAAAACGGATTTGATCTAAAAAATAATTGTCGATCCATTTGGTCATGTTCAGTCGGGTGTCGGCAGAATAGATTCCCAAAATCATGATTGGGTCTTCCTCAGGATTTGTTTTTTTAATTACGGGTGGATCAATTTCTTTTGGGAATACAAGCTGAGATAAATTGGACTGAACTTCCTGCAAGGCTACATCAATGTTTCTGTTAATATCGAACTCAAGCCGAACGCTGCCCGTTCCTTGTCTGGCGGTAGATTTCATTTCTTTGATGCCTTCGACGCTCAGAAGACGTTCTTCAATTGGATCTAAAATCTCAGTTTCAATAAGCTCAGGCGCCGCGCCCTCAAAGTTGACGGATACCTCTAGTACGGGAAAATCAACGTCTGGCAATTGACTGACTCCCATTCGGGACAAACAAACCGTTCCGAAAATTATAAGAGCACTCATTAAAATCCAAGCAAAGACAGGGCGTTTTATGGATAAATCTATTAAGTTCATTGCATTCGAGCGTAGTACTAAATTTCAAGACTTCCAAGGATGATTTCAGTCATGAGGTAGTCTCGGTAATGGAAAAGTTTTACACTTTGCAATTTGTCTTTCTACAGAAACCGGCGTACTGTGTAGGGTATAACTATGGAAATGCTTACACAGTCATTCGTTACACTCGATAAAAATACCGTCCATTATTACACTTATGGAAACCCGGATGGCCTGCCAATTTTCTTTATTCATGGTTTTCCAGGGACAGGAAAACAAGGTTTGCTGCTTTTAAAAGGCAGCAGTTACGAAAAGGATTTTTTTTTAGTGGCCATGGATAGACCAGGATATGGACCAGCCGTCTATCAACCAGAATTCAGTTTAAAACTATTTTCTGATTACGCTAATGAACTAATGACTCTGTTAAAGATTCCTAAATTTACTGTATTAAGTGTAAGCGGGGGCGGGCCTTATGCGGCTGCGGTTTCCTATTATTTGCCTCATCGTGTTTCTCGCACTATTTCAATCAATGGTATTGCGCCGATGAAGATTGAAAAATTTCCTTTTTTAAATCAAGCACAGAAAAAAATGTATATACTAAATAAAGTACTACCCCGATCGGCAATGCAGTTTTTTGTCGAGCAATTGTATAATCGAAAAGCCGATAAAATTGATAAAATTTTAACTTCAGACTTTAACAAAGTGTCCCCCCGTGACCGCGAAGTCATGGATGATCCAGTGACTGGTCCTTTTTTGTTCGAGACATTTAAATATTCTGTCCAAAACGGTCCTTATGGACTTTTGTCTGATATGAGGCTTTTTTTGGAATATTGGGGATTTGAAATTAAAGACATCAAAGTGCCTTACTATTTGTACCACGGAGATGCCGATGACGTTGTGCACCCGATTTGGTCTCAATTTATGAAAAATGAACTGACTGATGTGCGTTTTAAGCTATTTAAAGGCGAGGGGCATTATTCATTGCCGTATAATTTTAGAGATCATTTTTTGCGCGACATAATAGAGGCTCAATAAATAGCCTTCACCTAAAAAGTTTAATTTAGAAGTAACGTGTCATTCTCCGCAATTTAAGCGACAGCATAAACTCTATTGCCTATTGGGCCTATGAGATTTAGCATGAGCTAATTATTTTTCAAAAAAGGATATGAACATGAACGCATTTTTAATAGCGAGCCTGACTGTTTTTGTATTGTCAGCAGCCAATGCTCAAAGCAACGTGGACGCCAAGTCTTTACCAATGAGCAAGAAATCAAGCGAGATTCCAGAACGACGCTTGTTTCCTCTGAGCTCAAAAATATCAGCCTGTGAAAATTTTCATGACTACGTATGTTCGGATGTTGAGACTTCGTTTGAATTGCGACCAGATCGCAGTTCGCATACTTTTGCGTTTAGCGATTCCTATGAAAGAATTCTTTCTAAGAAAAAAGAATTTTTTTCCAATATTGAAAACGAAAGAAAATTGTCGCCGCGGGCAATGCAAATTAAAAACTTTTACCTAGCCTGCATGAATGAATCAGCTGGCGCAAAGGAAGAAAAAGAGACCGTTGGCGATCGAGTTAAAGCCATCGAAAAAATAAAAACGGTTAAAGATTTTGTTAAATTGGATTCTGACAATTTCTTCAAAGGAAAAGCCAGTATTTTAATTTTTGATAATTCTGCAAATGCTGACAATCCAGATTTGTATGATGCCTACATGGCAGTAAGTTTCATGAATTTGCCGGATCATGGTTATTATGAAAAGCCAGAACTGGTAGCTGATTATAAAAATTTGGTAACTGAATTTTTTAAAATCGTGCATCCAAAAATGACGGCAGAAGAAATGAAAGTCCGCGTAGAAAAAATGTACAATTTGGAAGCGGAATTTGTTCAGCGTTATCCGCGGGCTGAAGAGCGTCGGCAGCGTTGGGGCGAAAAGCGTGATATTCCGCAAGTCCAATTTCTAGCTGATTATCCGAATTTGAATGTCGAGCCTTACTTGAAAAAGATTCCAAAAAAACTAAATGTTCGAATAAATATTCCAGAGGCCTTTAAGTTTTATAATGAATATTTGACTGCCAAAAACCTTGATACTTTGAAAGATATCTATCTATACAGAACCGCCTCGCATTTGATGGATGATGGCTATCCTGACTTCTTCGCTAAGAAATTTGCGTTTAACAAAAAGCATTTAGGTGGGCCAGATTCAAGACCGGTTCGACAAGAACGATGCACGATGAAAATGATGAGCGAGTTTGAAAAAGAAGTAGATGAAGTTCTAATGCAGAAATTATTTCCGAATTTTCCAAAACAAAAGGTCGTTGAAATATCAGAAAAAATTCGTGGCTCTATAATGGATGGAATTTCAGCGAGCACTTGGTTATCTTCCGAAGCCAAAGAAGTGGCAAAAAAGAAAGTGGCCAATTGTCGTTTGCAGGTCGTAGCTCCTCAAACGACTCGTGAATGGAATTTTAATCCCATCCGAAAATATTCGGCAACTCAGCCGTTAAAAAATCAACAAAAGCTAAGAACAGCACTAATTGAAAAAACTGTTAAGGAAATGTTCGAGCCAGTAAATAAAGATGCTTGGGGAATGGGTCCTTTGACTGTGAATGCCTACTTTTCGCCAACGGAAAACAAATTTGTAATGCCAATGGGAATTTTGCAATATCCGTTTTTTGACGATAAAAACACCTTGGAAGAAAATTTAGGCGCTGTCGGAGCAGTTATGGGGCACGAATTGGGCCACGGTATCGACGATCAAGGTGCGCGTTTTGATGATAAAGGTCGCTTGAAAGTGTGGATGTCCATGAATGACATGGCTGAATTTCAAAAACGTGGGGCTCGGATGGCCGATCAGTTTAGCAAAATTGGTCACAATGGTAAATTAACTTTAGGTGAAAATGTAGCGGATTTGGTTGGATTAAGTTTCGCTTACAAAGCGGCATTCAAAGACAACAAAGGATCTGTAACGGATAAACAGAAGTTTTTCGTTTCGTACGCGCGAAACTGGTGTGAAGTTAAGAGGGACGGGTACAAAGAAAAGCAATTAAAAACAGATCCACATTCATTGGGTTGGGCTCGTATTAATGAACAAGTTAAACATCAACCTGGTTTCCAAGAAGCGTTTGGATGCAAATCAGGGCAGCCAATGGTTCTTTCGGATAAGGATAGAATCGTAATTTGGTAATTGTAGTTAACAATTGATTTTTGCTTGCGAGCCTCCGCCTGCGGTGGAAACAATGTGCGGAAAAACAAAGTGAATTAAATACAACAATGACATTTCCACTAGGCTTATAGGTAAAATTGAAAAACTTGAGAAAAAAATTCGAGAGTTTATAAAATCAGAAAACCCACAAGGCATAAAGAGAATTGGCGACGGGAGTTATTTTCTTATGAATTTTACGCTGTCTTATTAAATTCAATTAGAAAAGCATAGCAAAGTTCACTAAGTTCGAAAAGTCACAAAAAAGTATTGCATTCACTTCTTTGGAAATCAGTTCTTTGCTTCGAGAGTTTAAGAAATCTGCCAAATAAAAAAATAAATAGAGCTCGGTCGGTTTTCCATTGGTAAGCAAAACGTCCTGTCGATGTTTAAGACGATTTTCTAAGTAGTAACATAATACAAGTCTTGATTCTATGCCTCTCCGGGACTGGCTCTATTAAAAGTCTAAAAAAGGTAGGGGCCATAAACAGTTCAAAACTCAACATCCGATTAGTTTCATCATTAATAAGGATGAACTATGAACAAGTATTTATACATTTTTTTACTTTTGACTATCTGTTTGTGTTCCGAAGTTTTTTCAAAAACTCTGGCTGTCGATTTTAAAGATTTAAATGGCGAACCCTGGCATCGTTGGATTATTGTTGAACAGCAAAAAGACAAAACAGTTATTCTTGTAACAGAAAGCCCAGCCCGAGACATAGGGCAACGATTTGTGGATCAGACGATTGTAGATCGAACTATTTTTTCAAATGATCAAATTGAAAAAATAGATAAAAAAATTGCCTACTTCCAATCATTGAAAGATTTGGAAACTAGAGATGAACAGTATTATCAGGATCTTCAAATTGAGACTCATAATAAAACTCCGAATCCCCTTTGGATTCCGGTTAAAAATAGCTGGACTTTGGCAGATGAAAATAATTTTGGAGATTGGTACAAAAACAATGCGTCGCCAACTATGACTCGCGGGGGTGGCCTTGCGTTTGATTGCGCTGATTTTGGATTACTTAGTCGTTGGATCTATGCCCATGATAATAAATTGCCAGTTGCAAATACTTTAGCAGGCTCTGGAAAACTATTGGGGCATTTTAGCGAATCCAGATTATGGTCATCTCTGCCGACAGATCCCGATTGGAAAAAAGATGAACGGTTCAAAGCCGCTATGAAATTTCTATTTGACTCAACCTACACTCATAGTATTTTTGGAGATTTGTATCCGATTAAAATCAATAAAGATTTTGTGACTCCGGGTTCAATAATTTTGACTTTACGTTCTGGTGACACGGGCCATACTCAAGTTATATTTGGGGTTGGAAGGCAGCCCTACTGTTCGGCCGAATGCATATCAGTTCTATATGGAAACGAACCCGAGCGCGATTATGCCTATTTGACTCAAGCAGATATCGAAAGGCATGTTGAAAAAGCGGGTGGATTTTTAAGATGGCGTTGGCCTCAATTTAAAGCTGGTCGATGGCAGTTAACGGCCAAATCTAGTATGCCCGGATATTCGTTAGAACAGTATCAGCATCCCGAAATGAGTTACGATGAGTATTCAAATTATATTATGGAATCTTTGGGATTTAAAATACCGCCATTGAATAAAGCCTATTCGATTGCGACCTCATTGGCGGCCGACTTAAATGCGCGGCTAAATAGCACAACAGCAGGTGCTCTATACTGCTACTATCACTTTTGTGATCCGGCAGGAAAATTGTATGATGACTATTCGACACCAAACAAAGATCAACGATTTCGAGAAAAGCGAGATCAACTATTGCGACTTGTTTCAACTTTAACTGCGGACGAGAAGACGCGGCTAAAAACGAATTTTAATTATCCATTATTTATTGGTGGGACAGATTTGCCCCCACTTAGTGACTACATATTTAATATAAATGGAATTTCTGATAAAATGTCGTCTGATCCTAGCGTTAGTTTCGAAAAGCGATGGGGATTGGAAAAGTTGAGTACACCTGGCTCGGCCTATGTTAAATTGACTTTTTTGACCTACGCTTGGCAGTTTCGAACTCTTTCTGTGGAAAGCGCAGTCACTTTATGTTGGAAGGATGGAAATTTAATCTGCAATCCTAAATCACCTGAAATCCTCAAGTTATCGACTGCAGATGTCGACCCAAGTATCCGCGATATCGTAAAAGGTTATAAGGCATTTTATTCCCAATTGATTGCCGATGACCAAACCAATTCCAATATTGTTCTCCAGAATATAAGTTTTGGATATGGATGCGGCCCATCTGGTAACAATGAATGCACTGGTTTTGAATATTTATTTTCTGCAAAAGATTATTTTCAAAAGATGTCTTCGAACCCAACTGATACGTATAGAAAACGGCAGGGCCTTGAATAAGTTTATCTAAGGCTTTGGTCCGCGGCTGATAAGGTGAGGCCGGTCGCATTTTAAAAAAAATCAACAGTTAGGTGAGATTATTCAAAA
>JAYTTH010000387.1:0-4446 GCA_043745515.1 Pseudobdellovibrionaceae bacterium
TATTCCGCGAGATTGCATTCTCTCGATAGCATGATTAGAAAACTTGATTCCCTTTTCTGACAGCCCGGCATCGCCTGTGACTTTTTTCAAATCCACAGAGGCGGCTTGATCCAGCGTTTGCTTGAACGACGGCCCTACAACGGTATCTGATTTACCTTGACCAATGCCAGGCGTAGGAAAGCTTGTTCCCTTGATAGCCGTGTCTAAAGTATTCAGTTTCTTCATGTCCATGTATTTATTCTCACAGATCTGAGTCTCGATTTTCAAGTCCAGCCAGAATAATGTTTGAAATCTAGTCTAAAATTTAATATTTGGCGCAAGAGTGGCAAAAAGTGACTAGATCTTAATCTTCGAGTAAACTCGTTTCCCTACGAAAGTCCTGGTCTTTTAAAAATAATCCAAGAGCCGTTTTTCAAAGTCCGATGCTACGTCACTGACTTCGGGCCGAAATAAATGTTGAGGGGCTTGAGTTTCAGAGTAATTAACTAACTTTGAACTGGAAAAATCACGAGAAACCATTTTCAAAGTTGTTTCAAAATCCATCACCAAATCTTTGCTAGAAGCATAAACCACAATTGGAGATTGATTTTTATTTTGGGATTTATAGTCAATAACCTCTTGCCCCGATTTCGCAATTTCATTCATATTTAAATAGGGCGCATCTTGCAAATAGTAGTCAGGATAGCGAATCATTATTTTTAATTCTTTCAAACCCATCGTCGAAAGGTAAAGAAAGCTTAATGGTACTTCAGTTTGAAATTGACTAAACCACTGAGTAAAAAAAGTAACAAATTTTAATGTCGGCGAATAGAATGGCGAAATCAAATGCACTGACGCCGCTTTCAATTTTGGATTGGTCATAAGAAATTTATGAATTATTAATCCGCCCGTAGAAAAACCTATTAAATGAACCCGCTTGAAACACTGAAAAGCCGCGGTATAACGAACAAAAAAATATTGATTCCAATACTGTTCCGTAAACTGATTGGCGACCCGTGCTGAAAAGCCATAGCCTGGAATCAAATCATTTAAAATACTGTATCCTTTGTTTTTTAATGGACCCGCTATACGATTCATTTCATAGGGTGAGCCCAAAAATCCGTGCAGTAAAATTATCAAATCTGTTTCAGAGTTAGAAATAAAATATGGTGAATTTTCAAGTTCAATTTTTATGAAACGAGAATCTGCCACCAAATACAAGCGGTTTAGCTCTTGCCACTGATCATTTAACGCTTGGTTAAACGCCTGGCAGACGGGACGATTTAGTATTGATGACTGACCTTGGGATGCGCGCACTCCGTAACTTATATTTACTAAGAGTGTACCTAATATTAATATCCAGAATCGAATTATCACGATTTACAGTTATAAATTGAGCAGGCATCAGTCAATAAATATCCCTGCTTAGCTAAACAAAGTTAATCAGTCTCGCTTGGCTCGGTGCTCGGGAAAAATTAAAACATAAGGACGTCGAATTATTGTTTTCCCTGTCCATCGTAAAAGTTTTACAAAGGAACCTCGCGAAGCATCGGATGCGGCCAACGCTAAAGTTAACGACAAGCCAAAGCTGACAAATAAATTACAAATTCCTATAATTGCTAACCCTCCAACAGAATCAACAAGTGATAGTATTGAATAGTCGTCTGTATAAACCAGTGGAAAAGCCGATGCAAAGGTCCCAGAAGCTAATGTAATGTGCCTAGTTTCTAATGGTAGACCCATGAATTTCATCAGTTGGGGTGCTAACCCTAGCAGAAACCCAAGAGATATATTGGCACCTAGGGCGTTGCTATTTGATTTTACAAACTTTGCAACGGTGGCGGCACCGCGGCTTCCAAGAAGCCTTATAAATTTGGCGTTATGCCGAATTCGCTCTGGCAAGTTAGTAACAATGCAAAAATTCTCAAACCAACCGGCAATTAAACTGGATATAAAAAGTAATACTCCCGTAAAACTTGCATACAAAGCGGTGGGACCTAATAAATGGCTGGATTCAAAAACAGTGTGGGCTTCTTCTGAACCCATTATCGGGTGCCCCAATAATTTAAAGGCTAATGATATCGTAAAACAAACAGGCACTACTGCAGCAATATTTCCCATAACAGCAACCGATTGAGCTCGCAAAATAAAAAGTATCGACAACCCGCTTTCGCGTGTTGATGTCGCCAATGTTTTAGCCAGATAGGCGGCGGTGTTCGAGGGTTGTTTGGTAGCCAGTGTGAAACCCGCTAGCTGAATCGATAGAAAACTTAACGAATAGTTTAGAGATTCTGTGAATCCTTTTATAAACCCCGAAAAATGAAGCAAAGCTAAAATTTGCTTTATAAAGACTGTGAATCCAGTGATGAAACCGCCGCCAAGTGCCGAATAAAACATACTTCTTACATCGAACCAAGTTCGGACCACATAGTGTTCTCCGATTGTGGAATTCCCCTGAATCACTCGTTTTGAGAGCAATTCTAAATTGCTCACCAAAAATGACTTTAATCCTCGACTTTCATAGACATCTCGCACTAATTCAGAAAAGAAAAGGCGACTGGACAAAGCTAAAGGAGTCTCGCTATTAAGCAAACTGACTATGAGCTTGAAACGCTTAATTCGTCTAAGTTGAATTTGAATAGTATAGACCGTTTCAATTTCGACGCCTGTCGAGCCCAAATTAGCTTGAATATCTAATGTTTCCTTTTCAAGCAATAGTATCAAAACAGACAACCCATCCAGATTTATTTTTGATGGTTCTGCAAAAGTAAATACGATTTTTTTCGATATTCCTTCTATCGTGTCCCAGGGGGTTAAACCACTTTTAAGCAATTTATTAGAAAGCAATATCGAACTGTTAGCCAGTTGCAGACTTGTGCGAATGAGAGACTGACATAACGACATTTTAATCATTTCAAAATCAGAGCGATCTTGAAACACTTCAACTATAAATTCATTAATTACGCCTTCATCTATCGCATCTATCATTAGAATTTCATTTTCTGAATCAAAAATATTGGACAAAATATTTTTAAGATCGCCTGTGATAATCCCTTTCGGAAGTACCTTATTCTGCAATCGATTGAAAAGATCCTGAAAGAAACTAGTTTCATCTGGAAGCCCAGCACTCGACAGCTGATTTGATTTGATTAAATCAATGAGAACGTGTTTAATATGACTTTCAAAAATAATTCGCCATTCAGGGTTACTCCGCAATTGTAGAGTCAAAAACTTCAATCGCGTGGTGTATACTTTTTCCCAATTCAGTTCTTTTTCGTCGGTTGAACGCGGTCGTTGAAACCAATACAACAGCCTAGAAAGCCATTGCGCGCGGCCTTGGGATGTTAAAGCTTCATTTTTCTCTGACAAAATCGCACTCAGTAATTCCAATTAGTGCTCCAGTATTTTGAAGTAGATTTTGACTTTAGGTCGATACTTTCATGTCTTTATCTTGGATTGTCTTGCGACCATCCGCCTGGGCATGTTTGATAGCTTGATCGCAAAAATAGCGAATACGATGAGACAGAATGTCCATAATATCATCTGATACATTCATATCCGCCTGTGACTTTATGTAAGCTTTTACTTTCGACACAACGACCAAAATCTCATTATCATCTTTCCGAACAGACGCAGAGGCATTTGAGTTAGGAGACGAAGCGATAATCCGTCTCTGCCCACTTAAAACAGCGCCGGCCTGTGTGGCAGGGCGTGTGGTGTCAATAGCGGCCTCGGCAGACGAAGGCGATTTTTTTTCAACCGCGGCGGCATCACGATGTTTGGCGCCAGGAACATGGCGCTCCCAGCAAGAAACACTACAAAAAACATAGCCGGTGCGTGGGCCCGTGCAGGTGGAAACACTGCACTCAAAGTATTTTACATTGAATCCAATATCTTTTTTACAGCTGCTACAGGGTTTCCATGTGGTTATTTCGGCGGTCATACAATCCTCTAATTATTCGTTGTCTCTTTAGCTAGTTTATCCATCATTCCGGATGACATTCCGACTTGTTCCATCAGTCTACTTTTGGGCGGCGCTTCCGGAGCTCCTTGAATGACCGAGGTCTTTGGTTTTGAATGCGATCCCGAATTGGGTTTTGCCTCAGTTTTTAAGTCAGTCTTTGGATTGGTCATCGTCAAACCAGAGGACGCCATTCCCGCCATCGCTTTAGCCATCGCATCGGCAGGAACACCCGTTTGGGCCGCTGCGGCCGCTACATCCCCGTCACTGATTTCGCCCCCTATGGATGGCGCTGGTCCCATTTGAGCGGCTCCAATTGGTGCCGCTTGTTTAGCCGGCATCGAAAGCACGCTTGGATCCACAATCTTCTTAACGTCTTTTAGTCGCACCGTTTGATTGCCAATCATTAGCACTGGTCCTTCAGGAGAATAGTTTACACCCGAAATAGTTCCTTCAAATTCAGTTTTAATTGCTAGTTTTTGTCCTTGATCATTTTTTGCTTCTAT
>JAYTTH010000388.1:0-4433 GCA_043745515.1 Pseudobdellovibrionaceae bacterium
AAAGGCCTTTTTTTGACTTAAAGTGTTCGATTTGTCCATCGCGATTACGGGTCCTTGCCACGCCCAAGTCCTTCGGAATAAAAAGCTCAGTAACTTGGATTGCTTGATCAAAACCACCACCACCATTGTCACGAACATCAACAATTAGCTTTTTAAATTTGCTTCCGTTAATCTCATTTATTTTTTGTTCGACCATTTTCGGCGTCTCTTCATTAAAAAAGCGAATACTCAATAGAGCAGTCGACTCATCGATGGCTTCCAATTCAACGGGTGTCCAAGGCACGGACTCGCGCTTAATGGCGAAGGTCATTATTTTGTCCTCCCGCAAAACTTTTAATGAAACTGAATTGCCAACAGCGCCACGAACCGCAAATACCATATCGTGAAATTTCTTTCCTTTAAATTTTTTGCCATCAACACTTAAAATCTGATCGTCTGGTTTCAATCCTGATTTTTCAGCTACCGAGCCAGGAATCAATTTTATCACCAAACCGTATCCTGTGCTTTCTTCAAATTTTAACTCGACACCAATGCCCGTAACTTTGCCCGAAAGATCGATTTGCATTTCATGCATATCTTCTGGCGATAAAAGTTCGTTCCAAGATTCATCAGCACCGTTTAGTGAGGCCAACATTCCGGCTGTGGCCGCCCGAAACAACTCATCCTTATTAAGAGATTTATCAACGTGTTTTTCAAGTAACGCTTTCATCGTCAACTTAAAATTTGCTTCTGCATCTGAAAAGGTTTCCGCCGACTTGGCTTTCCAATCACGCGTTTCTTCGTGCCCATGAGACCAGGAAACTGACGACCAAGCAGAAATGCCTATAGACAAACTGATAAATAGATAATTACATTTTTTAATCATTGTTAACTCCTGCTTATAGAACATTTGAATTCATGGAATGTTCACGTAAAGAATCAAATAACATTTCAGACTTGTTTTGATCAATTGACTTTATATCTGTCAGTGCTGACCTGTATAAAAATATAAATACGGCAATAACGGCGACGGCTCCAAATGACAATGAAATGAACAATCTCTTTCGCGTGACAACTCGTTCACGCAGCCTGGACCAAACTGCTGGCGACGGGACACCTGGAATTTCTGGCGCGGCTTCTAGCGATCGTTTTAAATCTAAATAATCAAGTAAAACTTCAGTGTCTAGCAACAGCTGCTGTTCGACCAGAATTCTTTGGTTATCTGCGATCGATCCAAAATAAAATGGCACTAGCAGCGATCTAGCTTTTTCATTCAGCTCAAAATTCATTTTTCTGCTCCTTTAAATTCTCGACTTAAAAACTCAACCAATCGACTAAATCGTGATTTTACTGTGCCTATGGGTATAGACAGCTTTTCTGAGTATCCAGGTTTGTTGCAAATCTGCGGGCAATTGGGTCTCTAGAGAGGTCAATCGTCGCAAAAGGTCCTCTCCGACAACGTGAGTCTCGGCATCTTCGCTAGAGACTGCCGCCAAAATAGCTCGTTCATTTTTTGTTTCATGAGACATTTTTTTCAAAAGATTTAAACTCTTATTTTTTGCTAGAGTGAATAACCAGGCTTTGACGTTGATCTCGGTTGCTTTGCCCAAGCGGCTTTCTAGAAGCTCGACGAAAATATCTTGAAGTAGCTCTTCAGCCAACTGGGGATTCAAAGTAAACCGATATAAAAATCGAAATAACGCCCCTGAATGCCGTTGATAAAGACTGCGAAATGCGGCTTCCTTTTCAGAGGTAAAAAGCATTTCATATAGGTCTTGATCTTTAAGATTGGTCATCTTAAGTATTAAACAACTCAAAAGACAAAAGGTTCAAAAAAATAATCTTTTAAAGCGAGACTTTTCCATTTAATTTTGATCCGGCGCGCTGAAACTAAAGTTTTTCAATTAGCTTTTTTAGCTTCTCAGAAACTGGAGCTGGCTTCAGTGACAATCCGCGGGATAATTCTTTTGTCAAATAATCGATTGCCATTTCACGAGCTTCGTCTTTTTCATCAGATTCAATCACTTTCCACTGGGAATTCTTTTTAGAAGTCTTTAAAACCATTTTTTTGTAAGCTTTTTCATAGTCTCGCCATCGATCACGATTTCTGATGTCATCAAAGGTCAGCTTCCAATTTTTTTCTGGGTCTTCAAGCCTTTGAGCAAGCCTTTTTGACTGCTCTTTTTTACTAATTCTTAATAGCAATTTAATCACTCTTACTGAATCATCGATCAACA
Source organism: Pseudobdellovibrionaceae bacterium (assembly GCA_043745515.1). Classification (GTDB taxonomy): domain Bacteria; phylum Bdellovibrionota; class Bdellovibrionia; order Bdellovibrionales; family Bdellovibrionaceae; genus UBA2316. The sequence continues at coordinate 2,217 of JAYTTH010000388.1, forward strand.
TTTTTTCAAACTCATTTATTTCAGAATAAGCGCGATCTCTGGTTTTATCATCTATCAGCCCTTCAATCCGTTCGACTAAAACACGTCCATACCAGGATCGATCGAAAACGGCGATTTCGCCCGGACTAGGGAGTCGTGCCCAAAAGCGTGACAAATAGTGAGCATGCCTTTCCATTTCGTTGGGCGCACCAATTGGCCATACTTTCAATGCTCGGGGATCCATGGACCACGCCAATCGCCGAATCAAGCCACCTTTACCTGCAGCATCTACCCCTTCTAAAACTATGATGGCTTTCTGGTTCTTTTGAATATAAGCCTGCTGAACTAAAGCCAACTTCTTTTCCGATGCCTCGTCCTTGTTATTCATATTTCCCAACCGAGCCAAAACGAATACCTTTGTTAAACATCAAAATAAAACGAGTACCACTTATTTCATAGGGAAAATACACCGAGTACTCATCCAGCCCATTTTGTTTCACAGAAAATTTTTGTATTCCGCCCGAATCAAAAAAGGTTTTCAATTTTTCGCAATCCACATCTTTAGCGCAAGAATAAAACGGGTATTTTGAATTCTCTTTGTTCAGCGGACTAAAATTCCAAGAATTTATCACTCGATAGGCCCGCTGCCCTTCAAACTCTTCGGAAAAAATTAACACAAGTTCAGGTAAATCTTGCCGTTGCTTTTTCAAAAACTCTAACTTTTTCGGAATTTCAGATAGCCGTTCGATAGTACCAGCTTTCAAATCACCAGCCAACTTTTCAACAAGTCCCTTGTTTCCGGACAATACTTCATTTGAAAGATCTTCCATCATCTTAAACTTACGATTTTCAGAAGCCGAGTTCAGAACTATAATTAAAACAATAAGGCTGACTGTAACGGCCCCTGTTCCGATGGCCCAAAGTTTCAATATTTTTTTCGAGTCCATCAAACTCTTGGCCTTTGTACCAGTATCTCCAGTTCTTCCTTCTGCAATTAAACTCAAATTTGCAGCTACATTGAGCATGAGCGCTACCACCGACATTCCAATCATCGAGAAAAAACTTAAAGACAAAAAAGCCGTAGTTTCAGATTTAAAGGGATTGATTCCAAACGATACTGTTGTAATCAATACGCAAGTGCCAACAAAGAGCAGAGTGACCACCAAACAAATAAATAAAAAGCTAAGCTTTGAAACACTTTGTTTAATATCCATATTATGTCCCTTCGGTAGTCCATTGATTTCGACTACTGTCCCTGATTTTCCAAATAAATGCATCCAAAATATAGTGTGTTCCTTGCGGCACTGCCAAAAGCGGGACTAAGTACGTCATCAATAGTGGGCTTACTACGAAATTGACGTTGGTCCGATTTAGGAAAAAGACCGGCAAATGATCATTCCAAACAAAGGCGGCCCAAAAAAATTCTTCGACATACGCGAACAGAAATAAACATCCTAAAAAAATTAGAATGTTATTGGCTTTTAAAAATTTAAAATCATAGCTTCGTTGTTTACGTCCTTTGTAACTCCATATCAACGCAATGTAAGGAACTCCATGAGCAACTACATTGGTCAGCGAGAAAATTATGTCATTGTCAAAATAGACTATCCCCAGATACCAAACTAATAGTGTTCCCAAATAAAAACCATTTTTAGGCCAATTAAACTTTTTGTTTCCTAGTGTTTCTTGACATTCGGTAGCCACATACACAGCAACTGAAAATACTAAGCAGTAATTTAAAAAAGAGGAAACCAACGCGGATTTAAAATAGAAAAAATCTTTTTCAATAAACCAATTAAATCGTTTGGGCCCACTAAAATGCCAAATCAATACTGGTAAAACGGTTATAAAATAAATAGCATACTGATTGAAAATCTTAAAAAGGCACGATCGGCTCTTACTGACTCCAGAGTAAATTCTTGTAAAACCGTATTGTTGCCGAATAAAATGAAAAACGGCAAGATAGGCAAGGCATCGCCAAAACATGACGGCAGAAATCGAATAGGCCAGGACTCCAAAAATCCAAACACCCAATGGAATTAGCCAACCTATTGTTTGATACCGATGTCGTTCCACTTTATCCAGATAAACACGAAACACCGTAGAGTAAACATGAGAAACATCAACGCCTACCACAAGCACAAACCAAATCCAAAGTGGCATCGAATTCCAATCTTTCACAATTGGATAAATCGCAATAGCTAAAAAAATCGAATAAAAATGGGGCCCTATTATCCA
>JAYTTH010000389.1:0-4432 GCA_043745515.1 Pseudobdellovibrionaceae bacterium
TCTTTCACACTGCCACCCGGCTGAAAGACCCATTTAATTTTATGTTTTGCGATAAGCTCAATTGAATCTACAAACGGAAAAAATGCATCTGAAATTAGAATAGTTTGTTCCGTGATTTGATGATGCTTCAAAGCCCGACCTAGGGATTGTTCTACAGCATCCACTCGATTTACTTGGCCCATTCCCAGGCCTATGGTCATTTTGTTATCGATTAAAGCGATACTGTTAGATTTCAAAAATCCGCAGACTTTTTCTCCGAAAAGGAAATCGCCCAAAAGACTATCGGGAATTGCTTTTCCAAAAATTTTCCATTGGTCTTTAGGTGATGGAAACAAATCTTGATCCTGAACTAAAAATCCACCCAATATTGATTTCACCACCAAAGGATTTTTGTTAAGTGATGCTGGGTAGGTCAACAATCGCAAGTTTTTCTTTTTTGAAAACAAAGCCAAAGCTTCCGAAGAAAATTCCGGAGCCACTATACATTCCAAAAAGATCGATCCCAAATTTTCGGCCATCTTCAAAGTAACTGGAACATTAGTAGCTACAATGCCACCAAAAATACTGACGGGGTCCGTAATGACAAGTCTCTTAACAACCTCGTCACCGTCAAATCCATAGGCCGCACCACATGGATTGTTATGTTTTACAGCTATCGCATTGGTTTCTGAAATTTCCAAAGTGAGGGTAAGGGCCGCGTCTAGGTCTAAAAGATTATTGTATGACAGTTCCTTGCCTTGAATAATTTCAAAATCTTGAAAACCTGCAGATTTTCCACCCGAGGCATACCAGCGCGCTTTTTGATGCGGGTTTTCGCCATAGCGAAGTTCTTTTTGCAACACTCCTGCTACATGAAATGTTTCAGTCGATTCTGGATTTAGATAGTTCCCGATCAACGAATCGTAATAGCTACAATGCTGAAATACTTTAGCGGCCAATTCACGATTTAAGGCAACTCGATCTTTCGATGAGGAAACTCGTTCATAATCCTTAGGATCGCAAATGACAGTAATTCTTTGAAAATTTTTTGCTGCCGATCGCAGCATACTGGGGCCTCCGATATCTATTTTTTCAATCATTTCCGCTGGCGACAGATTTTTTTTTAACGAGTCTTCAAACGGATATAAATTAACGACCACCAAATCAAAAAGGTCGGTTTCAAATTGCTTTAAAATATCTTGGTCTTGCTTGTTATCTTTTCTTGCAAGAAGGCCCATATGAATTTTTGGATGTAATGTTTTTACTCGCCCATCCATTACTTCCGGAAACTGAGTCACTTCGCTTACGTCTGTTACCGGTAGGTTATTATCGCGAAGAAATTGTGCTGTGCCACCGGTGGAAACAATGACTAAACCCTTATCAACGAGGGGTTTCAAAAATTCAAAGAGTCCTATTTTGTTCGAAACACTTACCAGAGCTCTTTTATACATGGTGACCTCACAGTGCCACAACCGATATCACCAATTAGATTATTTTCCAATATTTTTAAAACGGTGATTTCGTGAGTAATAGCTTTAGATCATCATTGGTTAAGAAAAGGCCGGCACCAAGATAACTGGATCGCGCCGAGTCCTTGTCCATTATATCTTGCTGCCCGGCTGTTACGTATATACCGTAAAAAAGATCATAGCGCGCCGAGATCCTTAAATTTGTCTTTTCTAAATTAAATGCTTCCACGCTGAAGCGCAATTTTTTGTTTAAAAAATGGTAATCAACGCCAAACCCACCAGAGCCTTCCAATAGTCCCGCTTTTAAAGTGAGTTCATAGAAATTTTTTGCAAAATAGGCAGTGAATTTAGTTTTATTTTTGAATCGTTTAACTGTCTGGGTATCAGAAACAACAGCGCCGCCGCTGGTGACCGTAGATTCTTCGCGATCCACAACACCGGCCGGATCGTTCACAATTCCTAAATAGTAATAGCGATCAAGCCCTGGTTGGATTTGAATACCAATTGTAGATTTGGTTTGGCCAATCGATGATAGGTATTCACCATGATAGTCAAAACCAGTTTGTATTTTTCCCGCGCTATCAAATAAACTACTGATTCCAGAAATAGCTGTATTCAAATCATCTACAGTTGTTTCATCATTGATTAGCTTGCCAATTGTTCCTTCGCCTTTATTGATTTTGGTCGATATTTCATCAACATTTTTCATCGTACTGTCCAAACGAGCGAGTGTTTTTTTCCACGTTTTCTTTAACCCTTCGTCGCTTTCATCATTAATTAATTCATCCAAGGTACGAGTTATATCATTTACTTGGTCGACAATTTCGGCAATTTGCTCTTTGTTATCACCGGTAATGTCTTTCACGTCCTCAGTTATTTTTTCAATGTTTTTCATGATTCGCCCAAGAACATGCTTTTGAGTACCATCATCAGACACAGACTCGCGCACGACTTCGGCAACTTGCTTCAGGGATCCGGCGATGTCACTGACTTGGGTGATGACATTATCAAGTGAACCTTTGTCCCTAACATTAATTATTTGCCCACCTTCACCAAGCGGCGGATCTGACAAGGATCCTGGATTTATTTCGACATGCTTGTCACCTAAAATTCCTAACGACTTAATTTCTACTGAGGCAGAGGTGAAAAGTGGAATTTCTGATTTGATACTTATTTCGACCCGGGCTTTGCCATCTTGCAACCGAATGTCTTTAATCACTCCGATTGGAATTCCGGCAGTTTTAACACCTGAATTTTTAATTAATCCAGCGGCATTATCCAGCAGAAACCAAGCATGCTGAGACCGACCTAAAAAACTGGGATCATCACTGACTTGCATAGACATCAAGCCTATCAAGCCGCCTACGGCGACAACAAGAGTACCCACTTTAAATTCGGTGGTTCCTAGAAAGCTCATTGGTGTTTCATCCCTTTAGATACAAATCGTTTTACGAGTTCAATTTCACTTTTATAAAAATCTTCGGGTTTTCCATACAGTAAAACTTTGCCGGCATCGAGCATGGCTACGTAATCGGCAATTCTAAAGGCCGCGTACAGATCGTGGCTTACCATTATGGAAGTGGTTCCTTGCTTGTGTTTATGCGTCTCTAATATAAGATTATCAACCATTTCAGTCAGAATGGGATCTAATCCTGTCGTCGGCTCGTCATACACTAATATTTCTGGATCAAGGGCCAACGCGCGCGCCAGTCCGGTTCGCTTTTGCATACCGCCGCTGATTTGACTTGGTAATTTTTCAAAATGTTTGGGATCGAGTCCCACCAAACGCAGTTTTTCTTCAGCCACTTTGTGAACTTCGTCTGGATTCAAATTCCGGCGATGTTCTATCAAAGGAAAACAAACATTTTCAATAACTGTCATATCATCAAACAAGGCTGCCGATTGAAAAAGAACGCCAAAATTACAGCGAAATTTTGTGAGCTCGTCTTTTGACAAGGTTGACATGTCGGTGCCCAAAACTTCGACTTTACCAGACGTTGGTTGAAAAAGCCCCAAGATATGCTTTAGCAAAACAGACTTCCCAGTTCCCGAAAAACCAATGACTGCCGTCAATGAACCTTTAGGCACATCTAAAGTCAGACCTTTTAAAACAAAGTCTTTTCCATCAAAGGTTTTTTTAACATCTTGAATACTGACGGCTGATTCCACTATTGAATCCCCGTTGTAAGGTAAAATATGCGTATTATATTTGATAAAAAATAGTCCAAAATAATAACCATAACCATGCTAGTGACCACGCCCTGGTTAGTTGCTTCGCCGACACCTTTTGCGCCGCCGGTTGTATTGAATCCGCGATAGGTACAAACCAAGCCAAAAACCAAACCAAATACGGCGGATTTAAAGAGGCCTTCCATAATATGTTTAACTTCGACAGTCTGCCGAATTTTATCAAAAAATACGGCTTGATCTAGCTGCACCAAAAAAACAACTAAAATATAACTGCCGACCATTGCCACAAAATCAAAAATTGCGGTCAGCATTGGCATGCAAATAATAGCGGCAATGATTCGCGGTCCTATTAGGTATTGGCGCGTATTCACACCCATTACGTCCAGCGCATCGATTTGCTCATTCACCCGCATGGTTCCCAAACGGGCTGCCATGGCCCCACCTGCCCGAGCCGCTACGATGAGTCCCGTCAACACGGGTCCCAATTCACGTGTGATTCCCAAGCCTACAGTAGGACCGACAAGATTCACGGCATTGATAATCTTAAATCCTAAATAAATTTGAAATGACAACGCGAGTCCCGTAAATAAGGACGTCAAGGAAATAATACCGACCGATTTATTCCCAATAAATTCCATATGTTTTAAAATTTCTTGCCAACGATTAGGTGGTGTTAGAAGTAAACGCAAAGACGAAGTCATGAACAAAATCATGTTACCAGTCTCTGTCACAAAACTTTTTACGGCGGTTACCATAGTTAATGTTATATTTTTCGCTATTTATTTACAACTAGC
>JAYTTH010000390.1:0-4432 GCA_043745515.1 Pseudobdellovibrionaceae bacterium
ATTTCCACAACCTAGGAATTTTTTAATTGTGCGTCAATGGCTATTCTCTTATTCTGTAAGTATGTTAGTACGATGTCCGAAATGCCATTTTGAACAACCAAAGGATCCATTCTGCGCTAAATGTGGAATTGAAATGAGCACGTTTAAGCCCCCGGCTGATTCACTTTTTGGTAAAATGGTTAAAAATGCAACGGCGGTTTTTTTCATTGTGATCATCGGGCTTTTCACTGGAACATTTTTCTTCTACAAATCAACTAAACAAGAACTCCCTGACAACGAAGGCAGAAAATCAAATCTTTTTAAAAGGCAATACAATAGTGGCAATCCAACGGGCGAAGGTTCAAATATAGAAGTCACCGGCACAGTTAAACCAGACGGCACGTCGTCGGCGAACACCCCTACTCCGATTGAACAGAAATTAACTGGTTCTAAAGATATAAAAGATCAATCTCCAGAGGAAATTCGTCAGCATCTGGAAAATCAATTGTTCAAAAAAGATTCGTCTTCTAAAGACGCAGGGGCTGCGACGTCCGGCCAATATGAACTGCACGTTTACTATGCTGAAGTGTCTACCAAAGGTATGGATATGCTCCAACAAGAAGCCCGCGCAAACGGTCAATCTTCGAGTGCCGACTTCGCCCAAGGTGTGATTAATTTGCCCATGACAAAAGTTCTTTCCTATCGCGATGAATTCAGCGTTTACTCAGAGCTAAGCAAGCACCTCGAAAAGAACAAAGCCTCGGACTGGTTTCAGGGCTTAAAAAGTGCGGGACCAGATAGTGATATTGGGATAACCCATTCAGTGCTGGTCAAAGACAGCCCTAACGGGCGAATGCAGCTCGAAATCAAAATAACAAAAAAATTTCAAGGCAACCCTAGTGATCCCTCACAAAAGGGATTCCAAGTTACCGATTATGTGGGATCAGGCGAAATGGAAAAAGAACAAACCTATTTTATGTCTGAAATCCTTTCAAAATTCCCCATGAGTTCACAACAAGAATATCTTACTGCCATGAGCCCATTTGAAATTTATAAGTCACAAAATTTTTCTGGCGGAAAAACTTTCTCAGTCTTTTTTTACACAGTCGAAAATAAATAGACTTTTTCTGTTGGAATGCTACTTTTCTATGGCATGCGACCACTTTGGTTTATTGCAATGCATTTAATCGTAAGACCCGAGTACCTAAAACGGGTTTCAGAAGCCCATCCTAACGTTGAAATTGTGGCCATGCGTTTAGACAGAGTTCTTTTTAGTGCCAAACTCTTAGCATTGGTCCCCGGAGACCGGGGCTTCGGCGAAATTATGAATAATTTGTTCGATTAGTATAAGCCGTTGCCTATTTGCAAGTTGAGTTTTAGTATCTCAGAACTTAGAATACCTTAGCACTGAATCAAAAGGATCAAAACATGGAATTACAAATTAAGTCTTTTATCTCTGCTGAAAAAATCCAATCACGCGTTCAAGAATTAGGAAAAGAATTAACTAAGAAATTTCAAGGAAAAGACCTAGTTGCGATTTGCGTCCTAAAAGGATCTTTTATGTTTTATTCAGATTTAATACGCAATATCGATACCGATCTTTCATGCGAATTTTACGGAGTTTCCAGTTATCATGGAACATCGTCGTCTGGTGAAATCAAAGTGACTTTGGATTTAAATAAACCAGTTGAAAATCGACATGTTTTACTTGTCGAAGACATCGTTGATACGGGCCTAACAATGAACTATTTGAAAAATTCAATTTTATCCAGAAAACCAGCGAGCCTAACTACTGTGACTCTGCTGGAAAAGCCAGATGCACTTAAGGTGCCCTGCCAATTGGATCATGTGGGATTTAAAATCAGCAATGAATTTGTTGTTGGTTATGGCTTAGATTACGAAGGACAATACAGAAACTTGCCTTTCATCGGCCAAGTTCAGAATTTCCAGTAAATTAATGTGACGGGCCAAACGTCAAAGCCAATATAACCGTGATAATCAAAGGAACCGCAGCGTAGAAAAGGAACGGAATCATTTCTTGAAACACTTCTTTGCCATTTTTAGCTTTTTTTTCAGTCGATTTTTCATATCCCATATTTATTTCTCCTAGCGGTCAGTTCAGCCCATCTGAGCTCATGACTTAAATTAATTTTTAAACGCGTTAAATACAACAGGAAATTTACATCGCCTTTCATCAAAGCCAAAAAGATTTTGAATGTCGCCACTTGAGTCTATATGATTAGTTTAGGAGGGCCAAAATGCAGCAATACCTAGACCTACTTAGCCATGTTCTTGAGCATGGAGAGAAAAAATCAGATCGGACCGGAACAGGCACTTTAAGTGTTTTCGGCCATCAAACTCGTTATAACTTGAAAGATGGGTTTCCTTTGGTAACCACTAAAAAGTTGCATACACGCTCTATTTTTCACGAACTCTTATGGTTTATTAAAGGCGAAACAAACGTTCAATACTTGCGCGACAATAAGGTAACCATTTGGGATGAATGGGCTGATGACAACGGCGATCTGGGACCCGTTTATGGTAAACAATGGCGATCCTGGGAGTCTGCAGAGGGGCAAAAAATCGATCAGCTCCTGCAGGTTATCGAGTCAATAAAAACAAATCCGGATTCACGGCGGCATCTAGTTGTTGCTTTCAATCCTGGGGAAGTTCAAAAAATGGCTCTGCCACCTTGCCACGCTTTTTTCCAATTTTATGTAAGTCATGGTACTTTGTCGTGTCAGCTTTATCAGCGCAGTGCTGATATTTTTCTTGGGGTGCCCTTCAATGTGGCCAGCTACGCGCTGCTGACTCATATGATTGCCCAGGTTTGCAATCTTGGAGTAGGCGAATTTATTCATACTTTGGGCGATGCCCATTTGTATTCCAATCATATAGAGCAAGCTAAATTACAACTGACCAGACCGCCACTGCCTTTGCCAAAGTTAATTTTAAATCCCGAAATTAAAAACATCTTAGAATTCAAATTTGAAGACATACAGGTACAAAACTATCAGTCCCACCCGACTATTAAAGCTGAAATCAGCGTATGATATTATCTTTAGTGGCAGCGATGGCAAAAAATCGAACCATTGGATACAAAAACAAACTCGTTTGGCATTTGCCGGAAGATTTAGAGTTTTTTAAAACCACTACCAAAAATAAGATTATTATCATGGGACGAAAAACGTTTGAATCCTTGCCAAAAGTTTTGCCAGCGCGTTTTCATATAGTGATATCTAGAAAACCAAGCAGTGTAGTTCATGAACGCGTGCAGTTTGTAACGTCAGTTGACCTGGCCCTAGCAAAAGCGTCCGAGCTTATAAAGCAATCGTGGGATGACGAAGTTTGCGTCATTGGCGGCGCCGAAATTTATAGTTTGTTTGTTCCAATGGCTAATAAAATTTATCTTACTGAAATTAATAAAAACTATGATGGAGATACTTTCTTTCCAGAATTCGATAAAAAACTGTTCCGTGAAGAAACCCTAAAACGCTCGATCGATGGCAATATCGGAATGGATTTTAAGATTTACCATCGCACCTAAGCAATTGGCCGATTGAAAAATCAGTGCTCTCTAAAAAATGGACAAAAAATCCGAAATTATCAATATGAGACTAAGACTCATATTATTACGCTGTTAAGCTTTATTGTTGTTTAAAGCTAGACCATAAAAATTAGTGAATTCAATTAATTAAACAAATAAAAGTACGATACACTTGTAGAGGCGAGGGGACGTATGCAAGATATCGCAAGAAGGTTTACTACAAATGAAATAGCTACCATCGAGGTCTTTGGCCGAATGGAAACTATGCATGGTACAATGAAAAATCTGTCCAAATCAGGCTGTTTTTTGGAACTCACCAAAGGTGAATATGTTCCTCAAGAGGGCGACTGTGTTCGCATTGTTTTGCCGCTCAAGACATTGAACAAAACTAGAAATATGTTTGCCCAAGTTGTTTGGAAAAAGGGACTTGGATTTGGTCTTTTGTTTATAAAAAAAGACGATATCTCTAAGAAAATGCTTACTCGCTATCAGTAAAATATTGGCCGTAGAACGGCACTCTCAATTGATAAATCTTTCAAATTCATTTTATCCAGTGAAAAATGTCGTTAATTTTTACAGCCCAAATTTGTAAACTGTCTAAATCACTACAGTTGAAATAAAAACCCATCTCCTATACTTTCATTCCCGGAACGTAAACCAAAACAACCCAATTAGGAGATTTTATGAAATCAATTATCTTATCAGTATTCGTATTTGCTAGCGCTGCTGTTTTTGCGGCCCCATCTTCACCAGTAAACTGTCAATTGAAAGTGAACGGCCAAGTATTGTGGACAGGAACTTCGATGGACGCTAATGGCCAAGGCGGCATTTACGATATATCAGCAAAAACCTCACGCGCAGAACGATCTTGTATCTATGCAAAAATTGACAGACAAGCAAATACAG
>JAYTTH010000391.1:0-4427 GCA_043745515.1 Pseudobdellovibrionaceae bacterium
CAAAACTGTTTGAAGCAGACGCCTTAGAATATAAGAGCCCATGTTGTGTTACTCCAGAGTCCAATGTTCAACATCATTCGTTTCGCTAAACTGATGACCCGTGATTTTAAAATTCTTCAAATTTTTCGGAACAACCGCCGTTTCAGCCCTATAATACAAAGGAATGACGGGTAGCTCGTCAGTGTAGATTTTTTGCATACCCGCAGCGAGCTCGACCCGCTTTTTAAAAACAAATTGGCTGTCCATTTCTTCGATCAATTTGTCCATTTGCGTAGATCGAAATCCTGGATAGTTTTGTCCGGACCAGCCATTTTTATCTGAAGGAATCATCGACGTGTGAAGTGTTGATCGGGGATTGTTTTCAGCCGAGGCTGTCCAGGCATACATCGCCATTTCAAACCGACGTTTTTTAGTCGTTTCCCCAAAGAAAACTCGGCCCGGTTCGTTTTTAATTAAAACTTCTATACCAACTTGTTTCCATTGGTTTTGTAGGTAGACCTGAACGGCTTCGCGGGTTTTGTCTCCGGCCGTAGTCATAAAATTAAGCGAAAGCTTTTTCCCATCTTTATAGCGATACCCATCCTTGCCTTCTTTCCAGCCGGCATCTTCCAATAGTTTTATGGCTTGTCGTTTCGAGTAGTGATAGGTCACCACAAATTTTGGATCGTCCGTATACCAAGGATCGCCAGGAGTCACAAAATGCAACGAAGCGGCTTGTTTGCCTTCAAAAAGCGATTTTACAAGCTGTTCCTTGTCGATCGCAGTCACCATTGCTTTTCTAACTTTTAAGTCTTTCAATATAGAATTATCCAAATTCAGATCTATGTGTTCATGGACAGCGCTGGATTCAAATTCAACTTTAAAGTCGACATTTTCAGATTTGATTTTTTTATCCAATGTCAGTGCTTGATCAAAAGTAATTCCCAATCTGGATATCGCATCAATGGTTCCTGATCGTAAATTGGCTTCCATAGTTCCAGTATTGGGAATTAATTTAACAATTATTTTTTTAATTTTTGGAGAATCTCCGTAAAAATATTTATTTGGTACCAAAGTTACATGGTCCCCAAGCTTCATTTCAGACACAACATAAGGTCCATTATACAATCCGGGGTTGGTAGGATTTTTAGGGTAGTTTGAATGTTTCTCGTACCCTTCTTTTTGATCCTTGTTTTTATCAAAAACAGTTTCTTCAAGATGTTTTGGAATTAAATAAAAAGTTCCAAGTTGATTCGTGTAATCCCAAATTGGTTTTTGATAAGTAAACATACATTTTTTTGAATTTTTTGGGTCAATATCAATTTTTTCAATTTGGGTGTACACTTCACGTTCACCAACGCTGACATTATTAGAGAGTGCTACTTTTCTAGAAAATACAATATCATCACAGGTAACCGGAGTTCCATCGCCCCATTTGGCATTCTCTTTGATTTCCCAATTGGCTATTAGTTTTTTCTTGCCACCCTCAGTGACTATTTTGGCTTGGCCGTTTTCGAGCGTAGGAATTTCCTTTACCAATTGAGGAACCCATTTGTTATTAATGTCCATATTAGTAAGTCTACGATTAACCATATAGTTAATATAGGTCGAAGCCATCATCTGCAGCAGCAAAGGATTTAAAGAATCAAATTCCTGTGAAATTCCAATTTTAAATTCATTGTTGGTAGTTTTTGAAAAACAGGGTGAAGCTGTTGCCACTATTATCAGAGGCAAAAATAGTAATTTCAAAAACGATTTCATGGTTGAACTCCTAAATATTTTTTTTCAATTTCAAGTTAGCATCATATAAATGGCAGGCAACTTTTTGAGCACCAGGGCCTTCCAATGTAGGAATAGAATCTGAACACGTCGCTATCATGGATGGGCAGCGAGGGTGAAACGAACAGCCCTTTGGCGGATCAATGGGACTTGGAACTTCGCCTGACAACGTATTTTTCATGGCTTTTTTCCCTTCGCCAACGCGCGGAATAGCAGATAACAAAGCCTGGGTGTATGGGTGTTTAGGGGAACTAAACATTTGGTCACGTGTGCCAATTTCTACTATTTTTCCTAGGTACATGACTGCAACGCGATCACAAAAATACTCAATTACCGACAAGTCATGGGAAATAAAAACATACGTTAATCCCAGTTTTTCCTGAAGGTCTTTTAAAAGATTTAGAATCTGCGCCTGAATAGACACGTCAAGTGCCGAGACAGGCTCGTCGCAAATTATTAATTTAGGATTCAAGGCAATAGCGCGAGCAATGCAGATTCGCTGCCTTTGACCGCCTGAAAATTCATGAGGATACCGATTCACATGAGATAGTTTCAATCCCACAAGTTCCAAAAGTTCTTGAACTCGTGCTTCTTTTTCTTTATTTGTGCCAACGTTGTGGATATCAAACGGCTGACGTAAAATTTGCCCCACTGTCATTCGCGGATCCAACGACGCGTAAGGGTCCTGAAATATCATTTGAATGTCTTTTCTAAGGGTTCGCAACTGGCGCCCCGAGACTTTTAAAAAATTAGCGCCTTCAAATTGAATTTCACCCGCTGTCGGTTCGTACAGGCGAATCAAGGTTCGACCAAATGTGGATTTCCCGCAGCCGCTTTCGCCTACTAGGCCCAGGGTTTCACCTTTGCGGACATCAAGTGAAATATCGTCTACAGCTTTAACATGTCCTACAGTTTTTAAAAGCAGACCCCGCTTAATAGGAAAGTATTTTTTTATATTCTTAGCTTTTAAAATGATCTCTTTAGTTTGATTACTCATGGGTATTGCTCATAAAGGGTTGAAGCAGGCAACGCTGTGGTTGGGGCCTATCTGGACGGGCATTGGTTTTTGATGAGCGCATTCTGATTTAGATCGCTGGCAGCGATTTACAAAAGGACAACCAGCAGGCAATTCATGGGGCGCAGGAACGGTGCCTTCGATTGTTTGTAAGCGGGCTGTTCGCTGTCCAATCTTAGGACGCGATTCGATCAAGGCCGCTGTATAGGGATGCCTTGGTTTCAAAAATAGATTTTGCGTTGGCGCCTTTTCACACATTTGACCGCAATACATTACGAGCACTGTATCGGCCACTTCAGAGATTACTCCTAAATCATGAGTGATAAATTGTACGCTCATTTTATATTTAGCCTGAAGCTTTTGGATCAACTCTAAAATCTGGGCTTGAATCGTAACATCCAAGGCGGTGGTAGGTTCATCGGCAATTAAAAATAGGGGATCACAAGATAACGCCATAGCAATCATCGCGCGCTGGCGCATTCCACCAGATAGTTGATGGGCGTAGTTTTGGTATCTGGATTCTGGCGAGGGAATTCCGACCAATTGAAGCATTTCAATACTGCGATCCCGGGCTTCTTTGGAGCAGCATTTTCTGTGTTTAATAATTTGTTCGTCAATTTGAAAACCAATTGTCAATACAGGATTAAGGGCAGTCATTGGTTCTTGAAAAATCATCGCCATTTTAGATCCGCGAATGTCTTCCATTTCGCGTTCAGAGGCAGAAAATATATCACGACCTTCTAATCTAAATTGTCCACGAGTTATTTTTCCGGGTCTTTCAATCAGTCTCATCAAGGAAAAGGAAGTAACTGATTTTCCGCAACCGCTTTCGCCGACAATGCCAAGAGTTTCCCCTTTGAATATGTCGTAAGAGATATTATTTACGGCTCGAAAAGGGCCAGATTTAAGATAAAACGTGGTTTCTAAATTTTCGACTGAAACTAAAGGGAAATTTTCGACAAACGATGATGCAGAATTCTTGGACTCGACTGATGTAGACAATTCGTCCCCCCAAAATTGGATCCATCCAATCATCACTTTTACAACTATATCAAAGTGATGATTTCGTCTATCTGAAATTCTATTTCAGAAAAGGAAGTGGTTCCATTTTGGCAACCACACGATCAAATGCAAACTCAATAGAATGCCCTAAAATCTGAGATAATTTTTCTGACAGACCTTGTTTTTTTTCATAGGTTACTTTCAGAACTGTTTTTGATTTTGTAGCTTCTAAGATATAGTCATCGCTTGTTTTAATTTGATCTATTAAGTTCAATTCTAAGCACTGCTCGCCAAACCAATATTCACCTGTGCCAACCTTTTGCATATCAAGTTGTGGTCTGTATTTATTTACAAAGGTCTTAAATAACTGATGAGTTTGTTCTAGCTGATCTCTAAATTTTTCTTCGCCTTTTGGTGTAATTTCTCCAAAAAGAGATACGGTTCGCTTGTAATCGCCAGCGGTGTATTCCTTATAGTCGACATCAAATTTTTTGAGCAGCCGGTTAATATTGGGAACCTGTGCCACAACGCCTATTGAACCGACAATCCCAAACGGAGCACACAAAAGCTTATTAGCGGTGCACGCCATCAAATAGCCGCCACTAGCGGCCACTTTATCCACACAGATCGTCAATGGAATATTATGTTCACG
>JAYTTH010000392.1:0-4422 GCA_043745515.1 Pseudobdellovibrionaceae bacterium
ATGGGTTAAAGCCGACCAGTTTCAGTGTGCAAAAAAATGAACTCGTTGCCATTGTCGGTCATAATGGAGCCGGAAAATCGACTTTATTAAAAATCATCGGGCAATGGATTGTGCCTGATGATGGTCGAATTTTACTTGATGGATCAGATTTGAAAATGCATAAAAAATTATGCCATAGGGTTAGTTTTGTGCCAGAGGTTCCAAATTTATATGATTTTTTCACTGTTGAATATAATTTAATTTTATTTTCACTTCTGTTTAGCCAGCCTTTGAGTCAAGTTGAAGTGGTCCTAAGGCAACTTCAACTTGTTCAATTCAAAAAGCAAAAGGTCCGATCGCTTTCAAAAGGGCTCAAGCAGCGTGTGAGTATTGCCCGAGCTTTAATATCGAACCCGTCAATTTTACTGTTAGATGAACCGACATCGGGATTGGACTTCGAAATGACTTGCGGAGTGTATAAATTGATTCGAAAAATGCACAGCGATAGTAAAACTATTATTTTTTCTACTCATCAGCCGGAAGAAATTAAGGATCTTGCGACAAGAATTATAGCTCTTCACAAGGGTGAAATTATTTTTGACGGACCTCCACAAGCTTATTTATCGTCTGCGATGCACAAACTAATCCAAAATGACCTTCAAGTTCAGCACCAGTGAAAAATTTATTTTTTTTGGTACTCAATGACCTTTACTTTGCTTTTAAGAATAAGGGTTTTCATCTTATTTTGTTTATTCCATTTTTTATCTTTGTTTCGGAAAGATTTTTAGACAAAAATAAAATCGAACACGGGCCACTCAGAGTGGCGCTGCTTCATGATTCTGCTTTAATGAGTAAGATTTCCTCTTTTGCGAAAGCGAATGAAAAGTTGATGACTTTGATTGAGGTCGACACCGTAATTCAAGGTGAAAATCTTGTTAAAGAACGCGAAATTGATGCCTTTTTGAGTCAAAACAATCTGATTGTGAAACAGCTTGAATCGCCAAAAACACTTCTAGTGACCCAACTATTTTCAAAATTACAAAGAACAGTTGAAAACCTTGGGCCTGATTGGATTGGATCCGTCCAGCCTCTTCAAAAAGGACATTGGCGAAAACAAACTTTACCCACGTGGATTTTAATGTTGGTTCTTTTGGTTTCACTCGTGATTCTTCCGGCACAAGTGGCTGAAGAAAAAGAAAAAAAAATCGTGTTAGCGCTGCTACAAACTCCGATTAATGAATTTCATTGGGTCTGTTCGAAGATTTGTCTTGGATTTTTACTTTCTTCGATATCGGTTGGAATATTGATTTTCTGTAATGGCATGATTCCTATAAATTTGGGACTATTTTTTATTTTTTTCACGATTACAAATTTCTGTTTTAGTGCATTTGGCATATTTTTAGGATTTCTTTGTCAAAACCAATCAAGCGCTAGAACTCTCGGTTTTGCGTTTTACTTGCCTCTTTTATTGCCGTCAGCATTGGGTGATTTTTCGAAGGAATTTACGGCCGTAGCAAATTGGGTCCCATCATTTCCCTTTTACAAAAATTTGCCTTTTTTATTATTTGATGAAAATATAGAAAGCTTTAAAATGTGGCCTTTGATTTATTTGTTAACTATCGGGGTCCTTTCATTTTTACTGGCAACTCGACTAATTAAAAGTAGATGGTTGCTATGATGTTTCCAGCTTTCGATACATCTTTCGTATCAACAATTAGATCTACCTAAAAAAGAGTTTTAGTTTTTAAACTATCCAGATTTCAATAACTGAATTCTTGGGGTTAGAAATTGAGCCTTTAGGCCGCAGTGGATTTAATATTAACTAATGAACGCCCCTAGAAATCTAAACACATTCAGATGAAATAGAAATATGATGACTATAGTCTGCATATACAAGTTTAAATCGTGCTTTTTTGATCAGTTCATTTTCACTTTACTTTGCCTTCGCGGAGTTTAAAATTGCTATTAAGGAGACGGCTATCTGTGATGAAAAATAAAAGTCAGAAGATCAGCCGAAAGAGGCACTGGCTTTGGTCGATAGGTAACAAAGGAGGCGGTCAATAAAATGCAAGAGTCGGTTTGTCGTTACCCGAGAGTTAGCTGCCAGCTTGAGCGTTGGAAAAAAAGTGAACAATCGGGATAATTAAAGTAAAGATTCGGATCAAAACAAAGCTGAAGAAAAAAAATAATTAGAATATTAATAAAAAGGATTTAAAATGAAAAAATCACTTCTCGTATTGATTATAATGAGCGCTATTTCAGCAAATGCAACATCGGGTGGACTATTCATTGAGCCCGGAGTTTCATTTCAGAAACAGGACACGTCTGTTAATTGGGGGACTACTTTAGGAAATTCGACTGGAGAGAATAATGGACTAGGGCTAAGTGCGCGCTTGGGTCTGCATATTGGCGATGTGCTGTTTGGCGGGGTGGATGCACGTTACGCTGTAACCCAGTTCAAAGATTCGGCAGTGGGAACAGATGTTTCCGCGAAGTCCTATAATTTTGGACCTGTCATCGGGGTGCAAATGCCCGGGATGGGGCTCAGAATTTGGGGTGGCTATGTGCTGTCTGGTGAAATTGACCAAGACCCAGTGACGAGCACTGTAATTAACTATGATGCCAGGTTTAAAGGTGCCAATGGTTATCGCATCGGCGCTGGATTTCATGTGGTTTCAATCAGTTTAAATCTTGAGTATCAAGATTTAAAGTATAATGACCCGTCTGCAGTAACTGTTTTTGGCTCGGTAGACCCAAAAAGCGCAAGCGAAAAAGGCTTTATTGCCAGCGTCTCGTTTCCAATTTCACTTTAGTGAAATTGGAAACCTAGAGAATTACCTGTGCTCAGATGTACAAAAAAGACATAGGAGTAACGAAAATGGAAATCGGTTCAGCTTTGGACTGGCTATGCTTTTGACTCCTGAAGACGCAAATGTCTGATTTTATGGGGTATGGGGATCAAGCCATCCGACTTGTGGCGCTCATCCAATTTTTAGTCACAAATTATTTGCGACAAATTCTACCAGAGAAACCAATTCAAGCCTACACATCCGGATTTTAAGTGTGATCGCTGGTGGAAATTTTTAACCACAGAGGCGAAAGAGAAACAGAGCCCATTTCTGTTACGGTAAGTTCATGTTCCTTGGCTAGATATACTGCCAGCGCAATTTGAAAGTCGCCGTGGTCGATAAGTCGAAACTGCCATTGAGGTGAGCTATCTTTTATTTCGTCACTAAAAAATATTGAGATTTCTCTTTTCAAAAATTGAGCTTTCGGATTCAAAATAAAATAGAATTGCTCCAGAGGAATATTAAGTCCCATGCCGCGAGCTTTTATGTAGGACTCTTTAAGAGTCCAATATTCAAAAAATCGCTCTGGTATTTTATCTGGAGGCATTTTTTTCAATACACTTTCTTCTTGAGGTGCCAATGAGTCTTTAGCCAGCTCCAGCCAGTTTAATATGTGTGTTCGTTTTTCAGTATCCACTCCAACAGCCACATTTACAGATAAGGCAATGACAATGAAGCTAGCCGAATGGGAAATATTAAATTGTATGTGCAAGCCCGACCGAGGGGTCTGTACTCTCGGAGCGCCGTACTTGTTGACAGAAAAGACCCAGTCTTTGGGTGAAACGTCCCGAGCGTAGTGCGAAAGCAAAATGCGAATGGCAGATCGGGTGGCCAGGTATTCGGCTTTTACGTCTGGATTGGATAAAGCGCTTGCTCGGTTAATTTCCAGCTCGGATAAAATCGAACTTAGTTTGGTTGGGGTGTTTAAAGAGGCGAGGTCCTCTGTCGATAGATGCCAAATGTGAACAGAGTTGGGGGAAATATTGGTATCATGTTCGGAATTGCCCGCTTTATTCGAAGACAGTCTCACCTCTTCGTCTAGATTTTTTGACTGGTCATCAAAGTATCTATTTCCCAGCTCTGAAATTTTCGACAAAGCATATTCTCTAGTGACATCAAATACAAGGGGATTAGAATTTGGTTCATTCTTCATAAAAAACCTTTGCTCAATCCTTGCTATTCGTTTTCTGGGTGTCAAGGCTAGTTCCTCGCGTGTATCTCTGTCGCTGGTAAGTGTAGTTCTGCCCTTTGGCAAAAAAGGTTATTTGGACATAAATTGAAGCCCAATCAAATCATCAAGAATACGAATGTAATCTTGAAGAGATGACGCCAAAGCTTCAGATGCACTTGCGCTGCGTTCATCTACCAGCACGACAAGGGGGCCTTGGCTCACTCGATTCTTGTAGGACTCCACATCAGCTCGAATTATTTTAATCAAATTGAGCATTCCATGTTGCTTGAGTCCAAGCGCCAGAAAATCGACAATTCCGTTTTCAATTTCAGTTATTGTTTCTTTTCTATTGGAAACGGCTTTATCGGACTTATTGGGATTGATTGTCTTTCCAATCGAGCGTTCACGATGCCTAGTAACGCA